>NZ_KB899408.1 GCF_000378205.1 Sediminispirochaeta bajacaliforniensis DSM 16054
AATTGCTCGGCTTCAGCTTCCAGCATGGCATTCAATGTTTCCTCTACCGTTTCTCTAACAAAATTCCCTAAATGGTTTTTGACTTCTTCCTCATTTATCTCGATAATCTTACTGTTCATATAGTCCTCTTTCTGACTTGGTTTTGGTCGTACTTAATCAATCGTCAGATTGAGGACTTTCTTTTTATCAAAATTAGAATTTGCGCAAGATATTGTACGTCATCAAGGTTTTCGGATGCGCTTGCCGAATAGTCAGGGAGTCCCTGAACCATATTGTACCTATAGATCTTCGCTTCATCTCTTGACAAAAGTTATTCCAGTGTTAGAATAGTAGTTATTCTATGGGTAGAATATGAACGATACTACATTGACCGATAGTGAGTTCCTGATTCTCGGGTTGGTTGCAGAAATGCCTCGTCACGGATACGAACTCGAACAGGTTATTGAACGGCGGCAAATGCGTGAATGGACACAGATCGGCTTTTCGTCGATTTACTATGTTCTCGGGAAACTCGAAAAGCGAGGATACATCGCAGCGGGCGAACAAGCGTCGGCGAAAGCGAAGAAAGAGTACGCGATAACCGATTCGGGACTCCAGATTCTCGTGCAACGTACGGCTACTGCATTAGCCGAGGTTCGACCGTCTTACCCCGCCGTTCTTCTCGGGATGCTCCATTGGGATGTCCTCACGAGAGATCAAGCGCTTAGCGGGCTCAAATCCAGACTCGAAGGAATTTCGAAGAAACTAGAACGAATCAACGAGATTCGATTTGAGCAGCAACCAATTCCTGATTTCGTTGACGCCGTCTTCGAATACTCGGCGAGGCAGCTCGAAGCCGAACGAATCTGGATCAGAAATACCTACGATTATATGCGAGCAAAACCGGGACTTCCGCAGACAAAAGGAGAAAACGAATGAATGTCGAATTGTTCCACGAGCGTATTCGAGAACTATACCTGCCTCCCAGTGAGACCTTTTCTGTGGTAGAAGTGCCATCAATTCGGTATGCAGCTATAGAGGGGAGTGGCGATCCGGCTTCTACGAACGGGAAAGAGGCATCAAAATGGTTGTTTTCGATGGCTCATGTTGTGAAACCGTTTATCAAGGAACGGATGGGCAGCAGGTTTGTTGAGCCGCCGATAGAGTGGCAGATTACGGTACATACACCGAGAGATTGGGTATCGAAAGAACGTAACGGATGGCGCTGGCGCGCAATGATCGTGTTCGTCGACTGGATCAATCAGGAGATGTTTGAGGACGCGAAAACCGAAGTAGCAGCTCGCCTCGGTGAACCGCCGAGATCGCTTCGACTGATGGAGATACATGAGGGGAAGTGTGTTCAGATAATGCATGTCGGTGATTATGACGGCGTACGTGATACGTGTGAAAAACTCTATAAACAGTTTCTTCCCGAGAATGATCTTCAACCACGAGATCACTACCATGAGATTTATTTGAACGATCCAGACCGAACGGCGCCCAAGAACCGGAAGATGGTCATCCGGCAACCAGTGCAGTAGTCGAACGGATCTTACGGAAGGATCGGGTTCGATTTTGCGATTCAGATTATCTTATATCCAGGATTCCCGACTGGATGCGAGGATTTTCGGAAATGCCGTCTAACATTCCGCTGCAGTTGACCTGGCTATTGTCATGAATCCTGCTGTCGCTAACGCTCGGCAAGATTCACGCCAATGTACGCCAGGCAACTGAGCTTGGCGTTATGTTCAAAAAGGGAGATGAAATGAAAAAAGCATCATGTATTATAGTCTTATTACATTTAATTGCTATTGCAGTGTTTGCGTTACCAGACTCTCTGCCTCGTAATATGGATTACTCATTTTTTGAAAATGAAAATGTGACTAAAATTGATGGTATTGGAATCACTTACACAACACAAGATTTATCAGTTAACGCATTTAGGCCTGGTGTTGTATATGATCTACAAAAAGACGATGATCCTGTGTTCGGAAAATATGTAATTCTATTAGAAGAAGAAACCGTCTATATCGAAAAAGTATAGTGGACCCCTTCGTCAAGACAGCATTTAGAAAATCTTAATGAGATTTATGCTGCCACTCCAAATACTTCATCCGGCGTGGAAATACCATGCTTGGTATGCGGACGCCTGCTGTTATACTTTTCAATGAACGCTTTTATACCGTCTTTTGCCTCCCTAACTGATTCATATTCTTTGAGGTACACTTCTCCATATTTCAGGGTTCGCCAGAACCTTTCTATTGCAATATTGTCCAATGCTCTTCCTTTGCCATCCATGCTGAATGTAGCCCCGGAACCCAAAACTAATTTTCTGTATTCTTTTGAGGTAAATTGGCTCCCCTGATCGGAGTTCAAGATTTCCGGATTACCATATTGAGTTACCGCCCTTCGATATGCAGAGATACAGAACTCTTGATCCATAGTGGTAGAGATTTCATGACTGAGGATTTTCCGGCTATACCAGTCAATGATCGCTACCAGATAGACAAAACCATGAGCAAGCCGGATATAGGTAATATCTGTAGCCCACACTTGGTTTGGTCGGCTGATACTCAGCTTTCTCAAGAGGTACGGATAGACTTTATGCTCTGACCCTATACCGGGTTTTGAAAGGTTTCTTCCAGGAAAAATCGCCATAATTCCCATGTCGCGCATCAATCGCTGCACTCTTTTTCTGTTGATTTTCCTTCCTTCTCGACGCAGACTGTTGCGTATTTGGCGACTACCAAAGTCGGGATTATCGGTATATAGTTCATCAATCCTTTTCATGAGTTCTATGTTCTTGCCTTTAACAGGCATGCTCTTGTAATAGAGGGAGCTGCGATTCAGAGACACCAGCTTGCACTGCCGTGATATCGATAGCTTTTCATCAGGTGATATCATTTCTCTTTTCTCCAGGACTCCACAAGTTTCAAGTTTTTTTAACCACTCGATCTCGTATTGCTGCTGGCCAATTTTCTTGAAAAGATCTTCCTGTGTTTCTTCCAGAATCTTCTTGGAATCATCTGCCTTTGTAGTAAAAACAGTTGCTCCCTTTTCAAGAAATTGCTTCTTCCAGTTGCTGATCTGGTTGGGATGAACCTGATACTGTGCGGCGATTTCAGAGATTTGCCGTTCGCCTTTGATTGCTTCTATTACAATCTGGAACTTTTGTTCACTGGTAAATTTTCTTCTTCGCTTGGACACTTCATGCTCCGTGTTTCATGGTACAACAAACTTAATCTGTTGTCCAAAATCACGGGTCCATTATATGTAGTACCAGTAACCACGAACCCTCTTTACCGTCCAAGGATCAGAATGCCGTGGCATAACCATAACCTCGTTTTGGGTGCAATATAGGGTGCAATTGATAATATGGAAGTGTAAGCTAATTGGAAACTTTTGTAAATCCTTATTAAGGAATGAAATAATATTACCCCCGACGCGATTCGAACGCGTGACCTACTGCTTAGGAGGCAGTCGCTCTATCCTGCTGAGCTACGGGAGCACAATAATACCTTATTTGTACACGGTTTTTCTCCTGAGTGTCAATGTTTGCTCTTATATCCTTCGTTGACATCTTCTTATAATCATGTAAAGATTGAGTCATCTGATGACTATGGAGGCAGATATGGCAACGACATTAATCGAAAACGGAACAATTCTTACCGTTGACGATTTTAACACGGTCCATAAGAGTGGCTATGTTTTGGTGGAAGATGATCATATTGTGAAGGTCGGGGAGGGGGATGCCGACGAAAGGACCAGGGATGAGGCTTCGAAAATCATCGACGCAAGTCTTATGGCCGTGATGCCTGGAATGATTAATGCGCATACCCACCTTTTCCAATCCTTTTTGCGGGGTTTGGCCGATGACAAACCGTTGCTCAAATGGCTTGAAACGGCGATTTGGCCGGTGGCAAAATCCATGGATAGCGGGAATGCAGGGATGGCTGCCCGGCTTGGCATTCTCGAGAATATTCGTGGCGGTGCAACATCGGTTATCGACCATCAGTATATTCATACCGAACCTGGGGTTGACGATGCGGTATTCTCGGCGGCGGAAGACTTGGGGATTCGCTTCAGGCATGCCTATGGATGGGCCGATATGAACTATCATCCGACTCTTCAGCTTACTGGTGATTATATTATTTCGGAATTGGAACGCTTGTATCATGGATGGCATGGTAAGGCGAATGGTCGGCTTACCTTTGAGCCTGCTCCGCTTATTCCCTGGGGTTGCAGCGATGAAACGATGTTGAAGACATGGGAGCTTGTAAAGGCGTGGAAGGTTGGAAACCATATTCATGTGGCAGAGACCAGGGAAGAGATCGAGATGAACCTCAAGGATCGTGGAAATCGGCATATTGAATGGCTTGATTCCCTTGGTGTCCTCGGCCCTGAAATGCAACTTGTCCACAGCGTTTGGCTTGAGGACAATGAGCTTGAACTGGTGAAAAAGAGCGGGGCCACGGTGGTGCATTGTCCGGTTTCTAACATGTACCTTGCCTCGGGTGCCGCACGGATACCGGAGATGAAGGATCTTGGCATCCATATTGCCCTCGCAACAGACGGCCCCGGCAGCAACAATAATCAGGATATGATGGAAACACTGAAAACCACGGCGCTTCTGGCCAAGTTGTCCACCCTCAATGCCATGGCCTTACTTCCTAAGGATGTTATTCGTTTTGCCTGTCGTGGTGGTTCCCACGCCTTCGGCCAGCCGCAGGCTATCGGCTCTCTTGAGGTAGGAAAAAAAGCCGATATTGTTTTGATCGATTTGGACAGCCCCTTTGCCATGCCGGTCCATCATGCTGATTCGGCGATTGTCTATAACCTTGGTAGTGCAAGTGTGGATACCGTTATGGTAGACGGCCGAATCTTGCTTGAGAAAAAAGAGTTTACCGATATCGATGAGGAAAAGCTTCTCTCGGATGCACGTCAGAGCTGCAGCGAACTTTTCCGCAGGGCAGGGGTTGCAGTATAGGTGGTATGGAAGATAAGATAGGGCACAATCTCAAATAGCATTGGCAAAGAAAAAACACGGCCCTGTAGGTAGTCAGGGCGGTCCTTTCCGGATCCCGTAACCATCCTTGGATGTCCGTCTTTGCCTCTGGAGTGATATATCCGGAGGTAAAGTATGGATACTGTTGTTTCGACGATTTTCTTTAACGGTCAATTCTGGGTCGCACTTGTTGAAAAACGCGGAGAAGATGGAACCCTTTCCGTGGCCAAGCATACCTTTGGCCCCGAACCGACAAATAACGACATCCTTGATTTTTATTTCAATAGCTATCTCTATCTGCGATTTTATGCATGCCAAAGAATTGTGCGGGCAAAAAAGCGGCTTTCTGGGAAAGAGGAAAAGCGAAGTCTAAAGAAATCGCTTGACGTGCATAAAGAGGAGCAGCGGGAAGTTTTGCTTGCTCGCAAAAAGGAGCAAAAAGTGAGGTGCCGGGCCGATGCGAATGAACAGTATCGTAGACAGTGTGAAAAAAGGAAAGAAAAACGGCGCGGACATTGAGATAAGACGTTGAGATGATTAGAGCCACTTTTGGAGAAGCTGCATTTTTACGATAAGGGGATTAAAGGCTACCCGAACGTAACCAACCGGCCGATCCTGGTAGCTGAAAAAACGTTGATACCACACGATGATCGGTAGCGCGTTGCTGGCATCGAAGGCCTCAAGGTCGGCTTCTTCGGCAAGCTGCGGCTCCATGCATACGTTGGCATGAGAAATCATTTGGCCGGCATATTTCCAAAGAAAGTTAAGGATATTACCATCTGCTTCCTCTGTTTCCGGCGGGTTCGTGATGATACATGCGGGAATAAGATTGGCGGTGAGGATAGCAGGGTGTCCGTCGGCAAGGTAGAGCCAGTGATAGCACAGGTACTCGCCTTCGATCCCAAACCACTTTCGTTCCTCCTTGTCCGGGGCCCTTTTCACGACCCTATCGCCGCGCTGGCCGACTTCATATCCTCCTGCCTGGAGCAATTCTGTAAATTCCAGATTCGTATCGATGCGCATGGATAGGTCCAATGCACTGCTGTGGTAGAAATTACCGGCACCGTGGCGTTTGGAGACAATGCCCTCCCTTTCGAGCATCCGCAAGGCCTCCCGCACCGTTGCCACACTTACACCCAGTTTTCTGGCAAGTTCCCCTTCCGGGGGCAGGCGGTTGGGTTGGTTACCATTTGAAGGAGGGAGGGTTTGTATCAATTCCAAAAGGGCCTGTCTCACCAGAAGGAGACGGGAGTAACGATTGGTAATCATTTTGCTTACTGTATCATGGGAGACGAGCGACTGAAAAGCCTAGGAAACGTTACCTTTCCTTCTGCCAGCTGGAATCGATGCTCCGAACATGATATGATTGCCCCTATGAAGGTATTTGTTGTCTACAGCTCTCCTGCAGGCTCGACGGCGAGAATTGCCCGAAGAATTGCCGACTTTTTCAGGAAAGGAGGGACGGAAGAATTTTCTGTCTCTCTCTACGATCTTGGAGCTCTGAAATTTTACAATGAAGGCAACAAGATTTCTCCGCTTCTGAAAGAAATTGATGCAGCTGGTGAGAATGGCCTTCTGTTTCTCGGATCACCGGTATATGTAGGCCACGCTGTTCCCCCTGTTAATAACTTTATTGATCTGTTGCCTTCCGATACTGGTACTGTCTTTGTCCCCTTTGTTACGTGGGGGGGAGTCTCTTCCGGAGTTGCCCTGCAGGAGATGGCAGAAGGTGCCTTATCGCATGGGGTGCGGGTGGGTGGAGGGATTTCCATGGTTGCCCCTCATTCGCATATGTGGAGGGATGATAATCCCCTCGGCAAGGCCCGGCCGAATAAAAACGATATGGAGATGCTTGATCGCTGGCTATTCGATTTTGTACATCGACTTGCCACTTCGGCCCTTTCACCTGAAAGTTCAATAGAGGCGCTTATCCACCCCGACCCTGCCGTTCGGGATAGCTTTTCCAGGGTTGATCTTGCCTCTGCGGCGGGGGAAATGCCCGACAGAACGGTTCGGACCGAAGGGGAGAATGCCTGTACCCACTGCCGAAGCTGCTATGCGGTCTGTCCCACCTCGGCAATTCAATTTGCCCCGCATCCGGTCTTTACCGATCGATGTATCTACTGCTTTAATTGCGTTAAATTGTGTCCGAACGGTTCGATAGTTGCCGATCTTGTTTCCAAGGAGCGTTTTCTTCACAAAACTTCGCTTCTCAGAAACGAACCGGCTTCTCCTCGTTTGGTGCTCCTTTCCTGACCCTTTGATCGGATTTCCGGTGGGATTTCCGGCGGACGATGTCCTCAACGATCTTCGCAGCTTCCCAATATCTTTTCAAATATTACAATGGGCTTTTCTTGCGATACGGCAGTTCTGCTACTATAATAATATGGTACTGGGGGAGGGACTCTGCGTGAATGATCATGATAAACGCATCTTGGAATTTATATTGTCGCACGGTCTGGTCAGCGCTGAACGTCTGCAATTGTGTTTTGAAAGGCGATTGTGCGAAACCTTATCACTTTTTGATTCATCGAAACATCTCATCATGCTTTCCCGTCAGGACATTATGCGGGAAGCGGGGCACTTTTTTATTCGTTCGCTGGAGTCTGTCAGATCGCCGTCCCACTGGCATCTGTATGAGAAAAAAGACTTTCCCGATTATGCTTCGGAAGCTTCCGATCTTCTTGCTTTAAGGAATTAAAAGCGGCACACTGGAGATCGACACAAGGCGTGTTAATTTATTCCAGGAGTGTTGCCATGAAAGATAATTCCTTTGCTGCGGGCCGATCCCTGCTGAAAAGTCGGTGGCCCGAACTTTCCACCATAAAAACCGCTAAAGCGAACGGTCTCCCTTCTCCTCCCCTTCAGGATCCGGCATCGCAGGGCGAGGGGCTGATCAGGCTTCCGATCATGCCGGGAGGTATGGCGAGCGATATCACACTTGTGGAGGCAATGGCAGCACGCCAAAGTCGGCGTCATTTCCCCGGTGGGGGGCTTTCGCTTGATGAGCTTTCCTTCCTGCTTTGGGCGACCCAGGGAGTGCGAAAGGTTTCCTCCCAGTTTAGTCTCAGAAGCGTTCCCAGCGGAGGTGCCAGGCATCCCCTTGAAACCTATCTTTTTATCAAAGCGGTTCATGGCCTTGATCCCGGACTGTATCGGTATCTTCCCCTTGATCACGCTCTCATTCTGCTCCGCAAGGCGGCTGATCCTGATGGCGAGGAAAAAGAGCTTGATGAGGCGTTATTGAAGCATAATTTCGGTGCCGCCGTCACCTTCCTGTGGGTAGGGGCTCCGGAGCGTGGAGAATGGAGCTATGCCTTTGAAGCCCATAGATTGATGCTGATCGATGCCGGTCACATATGTCAGAATCTTTATCTCGCTTGCGAGGCCACTGGTTGTGGAACCTGTGCCGTGGGCGCCTATGATCAGGAAAAGTGCGACCGCTTTCTCGGTCTGGATGGAAAGGAGCGTTTTCTTATGTATGCCGCGCCTGTGGGGAAGCGTGCTTAAGATGCTGGGGGGTCATTCTGTTTACGGCAACCTTAAAGGCAAAGCGCATGATTGTTTCGGTTGAAACCGCCGGACCATACTTTTTTTGCATGATGAGGACGATTGTTTTGAGAGCCTCTTCACTAAGAATGAGATAGATAAATCGATCCCGTTCTTCCGGGGTCATTGCTTCCCAGGTAACCATGAGTTCATCCTATGAAAAAAGCTATTGCATCTTAACACTAAACAGATGTATAGTATTTTCATGGATACCGAAGCGAAGATCAGGATACTTGCCGATGCGGCAAAGTATGATGTTTCTTGTGCCTCCAGCGGAAGTACACGTTTAGGTCCCAAGGGTGGTATGGGGTCCACCTTATCTGCGGGAATCTGTCATTCCTGGAGTTCTGACGGCAGATGTATAAGTTTGCTGAAGGTCCTTTTTTCAAATGCCTGCCGTTACGACTGTTCCTACTGCGTAAACAGGGCTTCCGCCGGTGGTAGACGGGTTTCCTTTACCGTAGATGAGCTTACGAACATTGCAATGGCCTTTTATCGAAGAAATTATATTGAGGGGCTTTTCCTCTCTTCCGGAATTTTTGCCGAACCCGATGTTGTAATGGAGCAGCTTTTACGGGTTGCCGTAACATTGCGGAGCGAATACCGCTTCGGCGGATATATCCATATGAAAGCCATTCCCGGTGCCTCCCGGGAGCTTGTTGCCGCTGCCGGTCGTTGGGTCGATCGCATGAGCGTCAACATAGAGCTGCCAAGCGAACGGTCTCTCAATCGTCTGGCTCCCCAGAAAAAACGTCGGGATATCCTTGGCCCCATGGGATGGATGCGTACCGGAATCGACTACTACCGTGAAGGTATGGAAGAGTTTCGCCATTCCTCGTTTTTGAAAACAAAGCCTGCCTCCTTCGTACCCGCCGGGCAGAGCACACAGCTCATTGTAGGGGCCAGTCCCGAGGCCGACGGCACCATTCTTTCCCTCGCCGACGGCCTCTATAAAAGCTACGGTATGAAACGGGTCTACTATTCGGCCTTTGTTCCAACCGTTTCCCGGGACGAGGGGCCAGGCCTTGGTCTGGGGGCCCCGAATCGTCTCAAGGCTCGGGAACATCGCCTCTATCAGGCTGATTGGCTCATGCGCTTTTACGGTTTTGCCTTCGATGAACTTGTGGGGGACCGTTCCGCATTTCTTGATCCCGAACTTGATCCGAAAAGTCATTGGGCGATTGTGCATCGCGAACGCTTTCCGGTGGATCTCGAGCGGGCCGATTACGAAGTTCTTCTACGGGTTCCCGGAATCGGAGTAAGATCTGCGCGTCGTCTTGTAGTTGCAAGGCGCGAGGGGCCCCTGAATTTTGAGCTGGTGGCGCGTTTGGGTGTGGTACTTTCCCGTGCCAAGTACTTTGTCACCTGCGGCGGTCGGTCCCTTGTTTCCGCGGACTATTCCGAAAAGGTGCTTAGGATGAGGTTGGGGGGAGGTCCCGATGCTTACGGCCAGCTTTCTCTTTTTGATGCTATCAGTGGAGAATTGTGATGCCGCGATTGTCGTACGATGGTAGCTGGAAGGGCTTTCTTACGCTTCTTGCCGAAAGTGAGATAATGGAGCCCGGAGATTGTAAAGATTTGACGATACATAGACAGGGTAGGAACGGCGATCTGTTTTCAGAGGCGGGGGATTTTGTTGCTACGCTGGAAAGGGATGCGAGACGGATTCATGATTGCCTTGGGAAAAAGCTCGGTGCAAGGGCCGCATGGGTTATGAGTCGGGCTCAGGCGGCCGAGCGGGAAGATGTGGATCGGCTTTTATTGCTGCTTTGGCGTTTCCCCGATCGTTTGGACCGTGATGAGCGCCTGGAGCTTCGGGAATGGGCCGAACGGGTTGCCGTTGAGTGTCATCGGTATCAGGGAATCCTGCGTTTTTTCCCTCTTGAAGTCGGAATCATGTATGCGCCTCTCCGCCCCCGCTTTGCCGTTCTACCCTTTCTTGCCACCTGGGCGGCCAACCGATTTCCTCACACACCTCTGCTTTTTCACGATAGGGGCCGTGATCTGTTTCGCTGGACGGTTCCCGCTTCAAGGACGGGCCCTGGAATCAAGGGAAGGGTATCCGGGGAAGGTTGTTTCGATCAGGCCCGTCGTGTATTCAATGTACTGCCTTCGAGACAGGAACTTGAAGCCGTCCCCGGTAGAGGGGATTGTGTGCAGGAGTGCTGGAGCGGCTATGTTCATGCTGCGGCAATTAAGGAACGCCGCAACAGCAACCTGCAACGTTCCTTTTTGCCGAAGGTCTATCGAGAATATCTTCCCGAATTACGGTTTGACTCATAAACACTACACTTTACGCCTATACGCCCGGCGGGGGCTCTTGCTGGTCATGCTGAGGCGTACCATGTTTTGCAAGGGCTTCCAGTTCATCTCGATTGTAAAAGATGGAAAGTCCGCCGGAGGAGGTTTCCCGATAGCGGCTGGATAGGTCTTTTCCTGTCTGGGCCATGGTGTCGACCACCTCGTCGAAACTGATCATATGCTTTCCGTCCGAAAGGGTTGCAAAGGTACCTGCATCGACCGCCCTGGTTGCGGCTACCGCATTCCTTTCAATGCAAGGAACCTGAACCAATCCCTCCACCGGATCACAGGTAAGGCCGAGATGGTGTTCAAGCCCCATTTCTGCTGCGTATTCAACCTGGCTCGGGGTGCCGCCCAGTAACTGCGCCGCTGCAGCAGCCGCCATGGCACAGGCCGTACCCACTTCTCCTTGACAGCCGACCTCGGCGCCACTGATGGAACCATTGTGTTTGACAAGGTTGCCGATCAGGCCCGCTGTCGCAAGGGCTCTTCTGATCCGCTTATCGGTAAACTCAAAATCCTCCTGGAGTACCTTTAGCACCGCAGGGAGGACCCCGCAGGATCCGCAGGTGGGAGCAGTGACAACGATGCCACCGGATGCGTTTTCTTCCGAAACCGCCAGAGCATAGGCAAATAATTTGCTAATTTGCCTGATCATACCGTAGGCATGCCTGCTTTTCATGAAATAGCTCGAGGCCTTTCGTGCGAGATTGAGAGAGCCGGGAAGCCGTCCCTCATTTTCAATACCCCGGGCGATGGTCTCTTTCATCGTGGTCCACACATCGCTCAGAAATTGATCAAAGTCGGTATCTTCATGCTCATAGACATATTCCCACAGCTGCCGACCCTCACGTTCCGCCCAGGGGAGAATTGAACGCATGGTGAGGTATGGATAGGGATCGGTCCTTTGTTCGTTTGCCTGAACCTGCTCGTCTTCGTACAGGAGGGCCCCTCCCCCGATGCTGTAGACTATTTCCTCTGCTATAAGCGCTCCTTCGGTATCAAGAGCCTCAAATCTAAGCGCGTTCGGATGACGGGGCAGCAGCTCGTTCGGTTTCCAAATTAATGCTGTTTTATCGTCGCCTAGAACATCGAGGATCGCTCGGTCGGTCAGGTGTCCTTTGCCGGTTGCCGCAAGGCTACCGAAAAGCGTGACCCTGTAACGGGGAGCACTCGGATAACGGCCTATAAAGTTCTCGGCCGCACGATGGGGTGCCATGGTATGGCTGCTCGACGGACCGATACCGATCCTGTAGAGCTCCCGCAATGATTTCATCTTTATACCTCTTCAAGAGGGACTTCTTGCCATCGTCCTTGTATGAGCATGCGGACCGTTTTATATCCTGCAGCGGTGAGCATGGCCCTGCAGGTAGGGAAGGCATAATCCAGCCATTCGGGACGATGGGCATCGGAATTGATGAGCATAGGAATCCCTCGATCCCTACAGCCTTCAAGGATCCATTGAGAAGGGTAGGGATCCTCCCTATAACCGCGGCTGAGGGCTCCTGTATTCATTTCAAGAGGAATTCCCTCATCGGCGATCACATCCAATGTCTTTCTTACCACATCCTTATACCATGACGCCTCTTCGTCGAAGAAGGGGGTTTTCACATTATGCTTTTTCACCAGATCGAAGTGGGCAAGAAAGTCGAAACCGCCGTCCCGGACAAGAAGAATCACCGCACGGTAGTAGGCCCTGATCATCGCTTCCACGTCGCCTGAAAAGCTTACGTCAATGAGGTGGCGCAGCTCCGCTTCACTTCCGTCCACCGAATAACAAAGACCATCCTTGGGATCTTGGAGCATATGAACGGCTCCTATCAGATAATCCATACCGAGAGAGCCGATCCATGAGCTGGCAGGGGTTGTCACCCCCTCAATAAAATCTACTTCAAGGCCAAGATAGATTTCCAGCTTATCCTCATAAAGGTCCCGAAGGGTACGAACATCGGAAATATATCCGACGATTCCCTTTTCGGTCATGGTCCAGTCGTTGAGAAAGGGCAGGGGGGCATGGCCTGAAAAGCCGAGGGCCTCAAAACCCTTTGCTACCGCAGCTTCAACATAGTCACCCAAGGTTCCCTTTCCGTCACACCAAAGCGAATGTGTGTGATAATTTGCCAATCGCATATGCTTCGTTTCTATCCTATGGTGATATCGTCAAGCCGGCGTTTGGGAACGTGATGCACATCTTCGTTGTCCCTCCAGTAGCGTATCTCGCCGTCAGTTCCTATATCCTCAAGCATCACTTGTTCGACAGGCTTGCCGAGTGCGACAACCAGAAGGATATCGAAACGATTCTGATCCAGTTCAAGTACAGCGGCAAGTTCTTTTTTTCTGATTGATGCTATCATGCAGCCGCCGAGGCCACGGGCTGTTGCGCCAAGAAGAATGGACCAGGCAGCGATGCCGTGGTCGACTCCGGCACTCTGAGATATCTCTTTATCCAGAAGAATAGTGACGTATGCGGTGGGCCGTTCCGATTCGATTGGTCCTTCCCAATCTTGCAGATATCCGGCCCAGGCCAGGGTTGGGTATATGCGTTCGTTGAGACCTTTATCCACGGAAACATGGAATTTTAACGGTTGACGGTTTGCGCCGCTCGGACTTTTACGAGCAAGGTCGATCAGCTGAAGCACCGTAGCCTTCTCAATTGCACGGCTACCATCGAAACGGCGAAAGCTGCGACTTTTCGCAATTAATTGGTCGATATCCACAATCACTTCCTCCCCGATCTTTATACATAATTCTTACTCTGATCATATCGTTTTTTAGGGGAGATTGAAAGGGCGATTATGTAATGAGGCTTTCCGACGTGTTGCCTTGAGGCCCTTTGATGTACTATAACAGAGCGATGATGGCCCAAGAATTGGAAAACCGCGTACAAAAATCTTCCGAGGAGTTGCAAAAGCTCCGGGAAGAGATAGGAAAACGGATTATCGGTCAATCGGAAATGGTTGATGGTATATTAATGGCCCTCATGGCCGGAGGCCATGTTCTGCTTGAGGGTGTTCCCGGTTTAGCCAAGACCCTCGCGGTACGAACCGTCGCCGAAGTTTTCGACGCCGGTTTTAAGCGCCTCCAATTTACTCCCGACCTCCTCCCTGCTGATTTGATCGGTACCTTAACCTATCGTCAGAATTCAGGAGAATTTGTGCCTCGTAAGGGGCCCATATTTACCAACATTGTTCTTGCCGATGAAATCAATCGTGCACCGGCTAAGGTTCAATCTGCCTTGCTTGAGGCCATGGAAGAGCGGCAGGTTACCATTGGCGATACCTCGCATCCCTTGCCCGATCCTTTTTTCGTTTTGGCGACGCAGAACCCGATAGAGCAGGAGGGAACCTATCCGCTTCCGGAGGCCCAGCTCGACCGCTTCGTTATGAAGCTGCTGCTCGATTATCCCACAGACCATGAGGAGCTTGAAATCCTTAGAAGAATGGGCAAACAGCAAGAGCTTCCGGTTCGGCCTATTCTTCGTCCCGAACACTTGCTTGCCCTCAGGCAAACCGCCGAAGCGGTGATGATCGATGAGCGGATCGAGGAATATATCGTCTCTATTGTCGCCGCAAGCAGAATGAAGGATAGCAATCCAAGAAGCCACAGCCGGTTTATCGATTTCGGTGCTTCACCACGGGGTACCCTTGCTCTCTACCGGTGCAGTAAAATTTCGGCTCTCTTTGAGGGACGGACCTTTGTTATTCCCGACGATGTGAAATCCGTTGCCTATCCGATTCTGCGTCATCGGCTGGTTCTCTCTTATGAAGCAGAGGCTGAGGAGATGCGGGCCGATGATGTAATACGGCTTCTGCTCAAATACGTTCCCGTTCCCTGATTGTCATGGATAGTCTCGAGCTTTTTGCACGAATAAAGAACCTTCCTCTTGTTTCTTCCCGACTCGTCGAGGGGGTTTTGTCGGGCAATTATCGGTCGCTGTTCAAGGGGCCGGGGCTTGAATTCGACGAGGTTCGGGAGTATGCCGAGGGGGATGATTCTCGTTTTATCGATTGGAATGTTTCGTCACGAATGGGGCAGCCCTACGTCAAAACATTTCGGGAAGAGCGGGAGATGGCACTCTTCCTTGTCATTGATGTTTCTGCGTCTTTGGGTTTTGGTAACGGAAAATTGAGCAAGCAGGAGACGGTTGCAACCCTTGCCGCTTTGCTCGCCTTTAGTGCGGTTCACAATAACGACCGGGTTGGCGCGGCCTTTTTTTCCGATCGAATAGAAAAATGGGTCCCTCCCCGAAAGGGTCGCAACCAGATTTTCCGTCTTGCCGGCGATATCATGGAAGTGGAACCCAAAGGGAAAGGATCCGACCTCGCCCTTGCCCTCAGAGGGGTTCATGAGTCTGTAAAACGGCGGGGGATCTGCGTCATTATCAGTGATTTTCGAACTGCGCCCTGCTGGCGGGAGATGAGCCTTGTCGCCAAGCGTCACGACGTTATTGCAATCCGCATTGAAGATCCCAGCGACAAGGATTTTCCCGTACCAGGCTTTGCACAACTTCGCGATCCCGAAACGGATGGAGTTTTACCCGCTTTCGGGGCATCGTCACGCTTCCGCCGAGAGTATCGGGAGTTCTGGGAAACACACCGCATCTATTGGGACAGGGAATGCCGGAGACGGGGAATCTCAACCCTTACGGTTTCGACCGACGATGATCCTATTGAGAGCCTATTTGCGTTTTTCCGGCGGAGGAGACGGCGGTGAAACAATTGTTGCTTCTGCTGTTTCTTGCCCCGATGTTGCTTCCGGCTCAAGAGATTACGGAGTCGCCTCTGGTCGTCAGCCGACAGCTCTTCCTCCCTGCCGAATACTATGTGGGCGATAGTGTCGAGCTTCGCCTCACCCTGGAAGGGGTTGATCCCGATTCATTGGAAATCCCTTCGGCCCTTCCCGACGTACCGTGGATCGAAATACGGGATATTTCCATTGGAAAAGATTCCGTTGGTTCCGAGCTTACCATTCATTTTACCACCTATATGCCCGGTACCAGAACCCTCCCCTCCATTATCCTTGGGGAAGGGAAGGTTCTTGAGGGGGTAAAGATTCATGCTTCATCGATTTTGGATGACACAAATGCCCCCTTTTCTTCTGCGCGTGGTCAACTTTTACTACCGGGGACCTCTGTCGGCTTGATTTTGTTTGGGCTGCTTATCTTCCTCGGACCTGTTCTTACCTTGCTTATGGCAGGGAAAGGCAGGAGATTCTTTCGTAGTATCATGGAACGGCACAGGGGCCGCCGACCTGCTCGTATCTTTTACAAACGATTGAGGGAGCTGGAGGATAACTTCGATAAAATCGCCGGACGTGATTTCTACTTTACCATGACCGGGATCCTTCGCTCCTATCTTACCCAACGCACCGGAGAGGACTTCCTCTCTGCTACCAGCAGGGAGTTCGGCTTTTTGTGCGATCGCTTTTTTGACGATCAGGCTCTTATCGCGGCACTGACAGAGATGGACCACATATCCGACGGCGTAAAATTCGGTGGAGAACGGGTACATGCTAATCGTAAGCGCCATGATCTTGCATTGCTGAAAGATGTGGCCTCCTATGTGGAACGTCGTGCCGAGGGACGTCACTCTTCGAACCGGCGTAATGGACGGGGCGACGTATGATCACCTTTGATCAACCGGGAATTCTCCTGTTTTTGGCGGTGCTTCCTCCTGCAATGTTTCTTACCTACGGTTGGAAAAGACGGGGAGGCTTGCTTCCTCTCAGCTTTACCATGTGGGAACGTGATCGCTTCGAGTCACCCCTCTTCTTTCATCGGTTTTTGCTTTTTCTTGCCAATGTATCACTCTGGCTGGGAGTGGCTTCACTTATTGTGGCCCTGGCCGGGCCTCGGCTGGTGGAGCGTGAGAAGATCTACCTTCATCGCGGAGTAGATATCGTTTTTGTGCTTGACCAATCCCCCAGCATGATTGTCAGGGACTTTGGCGGTGATACCCGTTTCGATACCGCAAAACATGCAATTCGAACCTTTGTAGAGGGGCGGGAACACGATCCCCTCGGTTTGGTAATCTTTGGAGATGAGGCTGCCCTTGTAACCCCTCCGACCCTCGATTATACATCCTTTCTTTCACGAATGGACTCCGTACGGGTGATGAAATTGGGACGCGGTAGCGCCCTCGGCCTTGGAATGGCCGTTGCCACTGTCCATCTGGAAAAGAGCAGTGCCGAGAGAAAAGTGATGGTCATAGTTTCCGATGGAGAAAATAATGCGGGAGAGATCACACCTGAATCGGCAGCCAGAGTCGCAGCCTCTCTCGGCATCCGAATATATGCGGTCGGAGTAGGCGGTGAGGGTAGTGTTGCAATCGAATTTACCGATCCTGAAACGGGAAAAAGTTATAGAGGAACCTACGAGGGAAAGGTTGATATGGATCTTCTGAAAACGGTAACGGAAAGCACTGGCGGGCAGGCTTTTCTCGCCGGATCTCCAGGAGCCCTGTCACAGGTTTTTCGGGAAATTGATGCCCTCGAATCTGTAGAGCTACGATCCACAACCGATATTTCATCAGAGCCTGTACACCATCTTCTCATTCGGCTTGGCTTATGGCTGCTCGTTTTTTATGCATTCGTCAAGCGTCTTTTTTTCAGGGAGGTGCTGTGATGGTGCAGAATCCGGGGAGTGCCTTTCTATTCCTACTTTTTCTTCCTCTTTTCTGGAGTATCGGTCGTAGCCTTGTTGTCGGAAAGAGACTCTTCCGTTCCTTCCGCGACGGTTCCTCTCCCCGTTCTTTATACGATGTGTTTCTTATTAAATGGTTTTTTTCTTCGTTTTTCTTAATTCTTTTCCTTTTGTTTACCATTCTTGCTCTCATGGGCTTTACCGGCACAGGAATCGATTCGGAACAGTTTCCCGAAAAGAAAGATGTGGTTTTTGCCGTCGATCTTTCTCGAAGTATGCTTGCCTCCGACGTAGTCCCTTCACGTCTGGAACGCACGAAGGTGCTTATCAGAACGGTTCTGGACAACAGTTCCGGCAATCGTTACGGTTTGGTGGTCTTTACTGATCTTGGTCTGGTGATGGTTCCTGTTACCGAGGATTTACAATCATTGGTGTCGGCGGTCGATGTCCTGAGTCCTGATTTGCTCTCTTCCGCCGGTACCAATGTGGCTGCCGGTATTTCCACTGCAGGCCAGGCGTTTCCTGGGGGAGAGAGGCGGCAACGTCTGATTGTTGTTTTTTCCGATGGAGAAGAACATAGCGGTGACCCCAAAGAGATCACAGCCTCATTACGGCGGGATCATCACATTACGACCAGTGTTATTGCTCTTGGGAGTGCTGATGGAGCGGTCGTTCCGGCTGCCGATGGTGGGGCCATGCAGGATGAAGAGGGAAATCCTGTACGCAGTAAAGTGAATACCATTCTCCTCCAGTCTGTTGCTGCGACAGGAGAAGGGAGTTTTATCGACGGTGGCGATGCCGATGCACTGAAGCAATTGCGCAAGCTGCTTGGCTACAAACCGGGCAGTGGCGTCCGTCTTACCAGAGATACCCTTTATCGTCCTTTTCTCGCCCTTGCCCTGCTTTTTCTTCTTTTACATGTTTTGGTGAGGATGGTACCATGGCGAAAAAAATGACACGGCTCGTTCTTCTCTTTTCGCTTCTATGGCTTCTCACCGCTTGTGACAGCCCCGAGACCCACCTTGCCGTACTTCAGGGAAATTATGCCTTTGCCCGGGGAGAGTATCACGAAGCGACCTTTAAATATCTGCAGGCATTGGATTTCGATAGGTGGAAAAATCGTGTTCACTACAACCTTGGGAATGTTTACCATGAGCTTGGTGAAGATGATGCAGCACTTCAGGAGTGGGAACTTGCTTCCTCCGATCAGGATAAAGAGCTTTCTTTTCGAATTGCCTTTAATCAGGGGGTCCTTTTTTTCGGCCAGGGGCACTATCAGGAGGCCTATGATGCTTTCCGCCGGGCTCTTATCTTCCATCCCGCTTCTGTCGATGCCAAAATAAACCTGGAACATGCATTAAGAAAAATTTCCCGCAAACGCCAGGAGCAGCAGACGGAAAGCCCCCAGGCCGCCTTACCTGAGGCAAAGGGAGAATCCGAGCGGATTCTCGACTATGTACGGCGGAGCGAGTCCTTCACCTGGAGTTCGGCTCCTGAGGCTGACCACGATAAGGGGGCGCAGCAGTGGTAGCTCGTGTAGGGAAAAAGGTACTTCCGTTTGTTTTTTTCTTTTTTACGGGAATATCTGCCTTCGGTGCACTTCTCCCTCTTGCAGTAACCCTTGAACCAAATCCCGTCGGAGTTCGGGATAATACGACCCTTGTTGTAGACCTGCCGCTCTCTTCCTCTGCCGGTGTCGATGCCATCGCTCCGGATCTCCCCTCCGGAGTTTCCATCTGGCGTGGCCCCTATATCCGTTTCTATCGCGGAGATGATTACGCACAACAAGGCGTGGATCATTTTGTGCGGATAAGCTATACGTTGCGCGCCTCTCGAACGGGACGCATGGTGATTCCCTCTTTTCGTTTTTTGGCGGAAGAGGGAGAGTTCGAAACACCGCCTCTTCTTCTTGAGGTCGGCCTTTACCGTTCCGGACACCTGCAAATACCCTTTGAGCCCTATTGGGAACTTGGCCGACAGAGCGTGTATGCCGGAGAAACCGTACCGGTTACCTTGAAGGTTCCCATGCAAAGGGAGGTTCGTCTCGTCGACGATGTTTCTGTCCGGCCTCCGAGAGAGGGATTTTTTGAAGAAACCGGCCGGGTTGGGGCAATCGATCGAAGTGAAATCGAGGGATTTTCATTTTATACTCTACCTGCCGCAGGCTATCTTTTAACACCTGAACGTTCGGGGAATCTCCAAATTCCTTCGGCTTTCGTTACCATCGACGGGATACGGGAGCAGGCCGACGCCCTTGATCTCAATGTTCTTCCGCTACCCGATGCTGTTGCCGCCACAGGCGCCGTAGGATCATTTGAGTATAAAGCCGCCTCGGACAAAGGCCCTTTTCAGGAAGGTGATCGTTTTTTTGTAACGGTGACCCTTTCAGGAAAAGGCAATCTGCCTTATCTTTCGATTCCTGAACCGATTCTTAAGGGTGCCAGCTTAATCTCTTCAAGTGAGAAATCCGAGATAGATGCCGATGCCGACGGATTTGCAGGCCGTCGTATCGTTCGCTTTGAGTTTCTGGTTTCGGGAAAGGGTACTATTGAAATATCGTATCCTCCGTTTCCCTTTCTCATCCCCTCCTCGGGACGCGTTTCGATGCGATATCTTCCCTCTTCGACGGTCAGGGTGGAGGATTCCGAACACTTCGGAACAGCAGAGGGCGAAACCCCCTTCAGCTTTGAACCTCTTCCTATAGCCGGTTTTTCCGTAACCAATGAGGATTCATATCGTAATCTCCGAAGCTATCTCTGGTTACTTCCTGGCCCGCTTCTGTTTCTTGTTTTCTTGATTTTTGGGCGAAAGAGGCGTTCCATCGCCACCGTTTCTATCCTATTCTTTTTCATGTCCGCAGCCGGAGCCGTCGATGAAGTTCCTCCTATATCGGATGAAAAAGCACTGGCTGCATATGCTGCCGGTGATGATGAGGCTGCGTATCAAGAATATCTTCTTTTACTCGAAACAAGTCCGGATAATTCGAGATTATGTTACAATTGTGCCGTTACCGCTTATAGGGCCTCCCATGTCGGCAAAGCAGTTTTTTATGCAAGACAAGCCTTTCGAACCCACCCTTCTGATGGAAAGATGAAAGAGTTGGTGAACGCAATCGAAAAACGTGAGGGCTTTGGTTTCCAGGCCCCTCTGCCATTTTCTGTCCATCCGGATCTTTTCTTTTTCCTTTTGATGTTGTCGATAAATGGCGCCGGTTTTGTGGCTGTTTTTTATCTTCTTCATCGAAAAAACTTGACTTTCATTGTCGCAGTGTTACTTTTCACTATTGGAGTGGCTTCTGCCATTGCGCTTGGATTCTCGGCTGCCGATTGGGGTCGGCAAGTTGTAGTGGCTCAGGCTGATCTTCCCGTTCTCTCGATTCCCGATTCGGGAGCGGGGACCTCATTCGTCCTAAGGGAAGGAGAAGCTGTTACGCTTCTTGGTAGATCGAGGGACTATCTGTTCATCGAAACCGGTATTAATACCAGTGGGTGGGTCCCGCTGGATCAAGTGCTAATTCTTGGACCTATGGAGCGTTGATATGGATTTCGGTGAGATACTGGAGAAGTGGGAAGCTGGCCGAAAACAGCAGACGATAAGCAAACGGAGAGAGCCGGTAGATAATGGCGGCTTTGCACAGCAGATTGAGTGTTATCTCCCCAAAGAGGCCGATTGGGAGCAATTAATCGGAGAGAAGGAATTACCCGATACCGATCCGGTCTTGCGTCGTTCTACTCTTCGCCGGATAGCCCCTGAAGCTGAAATCGACCTTCATGGAATGACCCGTGATGAAGCAGTGACCGCCCTTGACCGTTTTTTTCGTGAGGCAGCCAGCAGAGATCTGCAAAAGGTCCTCATTATTCACGGCAAGGGCAATCACTCCGACAAAGACGGAGCAGTGCTTCCTGATGTTGTAAGGGAATACCTTCAATACTCACCCATAGCCGGTGAATCGGGACAAGCTGACCGTTCGCTTGGTGGAAGCGGAGCAACCTGGGTTATTCTGAAGGAATAGGATGGGAAGGCTACCGTTCCCGGTAAATGATCCTGCCTCTGGTGAGGTCGTAAGGGGAGAGGGCCACCCGTACTTTATCGCCGGGGACTATTCTAATATAATGTTTTCGCATTTTTCCGGAAAGATGTGCGAGAATCAGGTGTCCATTTTTCAATTCGACCCTGAACATGGTATTGGGTAGGGATTCTTTTACGATCCCTTCTACTTCAATTGCTTCTTCTTTCGCCACAATGCCTCCTATAGCCGGACTTTATCCGCCATATAGTAGGCCTAGAGTTTCTTCTTGTCAACCTGTTGACTTTTTCCCCGGATTCAGTAATATGTCGGGACTCGACAGGAAATCACAACAGGAGAGGGGGAGATATATGGATAAAGTTTTTGAAGAGAAAATGAAAGACTCGCTGTTGGCAATGAAAGAGGAGCTCGTTCGATCTCTTATCTCCGAGAGCGAAGATTTTGAGGCACTTGTTCGCGATATGGATCCAAAGGATCTTGTCGATGTTGCTGCCGACGATATCGATCGGAAGACCCTTGAAGCTCTTAATGCTCAGGAGGTAAAAAGGATCAGGCTGATCGACTCGGCCCTCTCGAGACTGAAGAACGGGCGTTACGGGCTCTGTATGCGTTGCGGAAAGAAAATTCCCACCGAACGGCTTGAGGCTATTCCGTATGCACTTATGTGCATTGAGTGTAAATCGAGCGACGAGCGAAGATTACGCTGATCTCTTTTTTTCCTAAACATTTTTATTCCGTATCCGAAAAAGAAAGTAGAAGAGGATACGGGAATGGAGATCAGCACGTATGCCGGTTCGCCGGTCGTTTCGGTTTCAAAACTGCTACACGCTCGCTATTCGTCCGGCAGGGTTTCAATGCCTGTCAGCCGAAATCAGTATCTATATGCCCGGTTTAAAAACGTCACCGGGATTCCTACCGAAAGTGGAGTAGGTGGCTTTCCCCTTGCCAAATTACGTTCGATTGATGTCCTTATTGAGCGATTGAAGCAGATCAAGGGCGATAAGGTACAAGTCGACGTTTCCGGGCAAGATAATAGTGAAAGCGAAAAACGGATTGATGCGATGATTGATCAGCTTGCGGACAGGTTGCACAATGCCGCCTTAGCTTCTCAGCAGACACCCTATACAGCAGTTTCATCGGAGGCGCTTATGGGTATTGTCGTTAATATGAATCTTTAAGACAGTTTACTGAACATAAGGGTTATAGCCTCTCTCCCTCTCAATGGTGGTGAGCGGTCCGTGACCAGGAAATACCCGGGTTCTGTCCGGTAACGGCATCAGCTTCTCATTGATGCTTCGAAAAAGAGCCTGACTGTCGCCTCCGAACAGGTCCGTCCTTCCCACTCCTTCGAAAAAGAGTGTGTCCCCTGAGAAAAGCATATCACTCTCTTCACTGTAGAGACAAACACTGCCCTTTGTGTGGCCAGGGGTATGCATGACGCTGAGATCGCAGTCGAAAACCGATTTTCCTTCCTCGAGAAACAGATCGATATCGGGAATGGGCTTGTACAATTCCTGAAAAAGGGTTTTCCCTTCGATCCCCATTTGCTGGAATGCCGCTTCATGAATCTCTCTGGCCCCGCTCCCGAAAAAAATGGCATCGTCTTCATGGGCCGCAATATCAAGGTGTATATCCTGTTCAACATAATAATCTATAATCTTGCCGAGTGCCGAGACATGATCCAGATGGCCGTGGGTAAGAATGATTCCCCTGGGGGTAAGGTTTTTTTCGACCATATGGGATATTATTTTTTCGTGATCTCCGCCGGGATCGATAATAACGCACTCTTTTTTCCAGCGGGAGTATATGTAACAATTGGTATTCAATCTTCCTACAATAATTCTTTCTACCATGATAGTATTCAGGGTAAGGGATAAATGGTGATTTTGCAAGCTTCAGCTTTTCTTCATCTCTTTGTGATCGTGCTCATAGCCCTCTGTTCCTATGGCATTGTGCCGGGTATTGGAGCCTTTTTTGTTCGGAGAAGATGGCGGCGGTTTCGGGATGGGCTTTTGTCCGCCGCTTCATATCCTGTTCCTGATTATCGCTTACTTCATAGCGGGGAGAGCGGCCGGGCCGGGTGTTTCCGCTTTTACGGGACACTTCGTGCCCTCCGGGGAGAGAGTGGGGCCTGGGTCGATAACGGCAGGGTCTCGCTTCGAGTTGAGCTTGAAAGGGTTAGAGTCTACATGATTTCTGCTCCTTCTTCGCTTTCTCACCGGGAAGGCTCTTCAGCCTTTGACGACGAAATGGTTCCCATAGAGGTTCCTTGGCGACGAATAAGGACCCTCCCCGAAGGAACCAAGGTCTTTGTTGCCGGAGAACTGGATCGACAAGCTGCCGGAGCCATTTTTCTCAGCACACAGGAAGTTCCTCTCGTTGTTATTGTCTATGATGGTCCGGACGAACACCTCCTCTCTCATGCGCTAAAAACCGGACGAGAGCGGAATGGATACTGGAATTTTCTGACTCCCGGGGCTCTTACTACAGGTTCATTTACGCTTTTTGTCTACTTTTATCTTTTACTTCGCGCACCCCTGCTTCGCTTTCCCGCAATAATGGCTTTAACGGTAAGCCTCCTTCCCTTGACCCCTGTTTTACCTCCCGCCGTCATCGGCTATTCATTCTACCGTTCCCTCTGGAAGCGTGCCTTTTTGCTTCGTACGGAACGGGATCTCCTTACGTTGAACGAGATTTCCGAGGGAAGAAAAGCCCAGCCCAAAGAGGCCGAAGTAAAGAATCGGACCTCTCAACGGCTGAAACTTCTGGCATTATTGATACTTGCCCTTTCGGTGGGAGTTGAACTCTTCATGATTTTCATGTTTCTTGCCGCGGTAATTCGTTAAGAGTAAACAGTTTCGTTATTTCTTTCTTGAGTAGTTAACGGTAATCTTCCGGCCCCGATATTCCATTCCGTCCATTTTGGCAATTGCTTCCTGGCTTCTCACTTCGGATATTTCAACAAAAGAGTAATTGTCCAGTACCTTTACCGAACCAATTTCCGCTTTTTCCAGCGAAAGTGTTGAACGAAAAAGATAAACCAGGTCCTTCGGATAAACCTTCCGGTTTTTCCCAATACTGACAAAGATGGTTTTCATTTTTTCTTTACGCTTACGGTCGCTTTTCTCTTTTTCATTCGGCAGATTAAGCTTGGCTCCGGATTCTTTGAGGAGATAAGCGGCAAAATAAGAACGCATAAAAAAAGGAACGTGCTTTCGCAGAAGCGATCGATAGTTGTTGAGTATTTCCGGATCTTCGTCAATTTTAATTGCGTTAAGGATATTTTCGATATGGCCTTTAAGCACCTCTTGATTCGACGGCATAGCCTTCTCTTCTAAACTCATAATCCGTGCTTCCTCCATTGTTGTTAGTGTTTTTACGCACTCCGCATTGTCGGTATCGCACACCGTCAATAGCTCTACCTCCGCGGGGTCTTTACCTGTATCGGCGACAAGCTTTTTAATCGTGCCGATTTCGGGAAGTGTACCGGCGAATAGTATAGTACCTATTCCCTGCATCGGTATATTTTCCGTGCTTCCCCCCGAAATGATGCAAGCATCGGCCTGCTTGTCCACCCCCGACACCTGGAGCAGTCGACGAAGGGTATGGGCTTCTTCATTGTTTTCACATATAAGGAGACAGTTTTTTACCCTTCCCCGACCGAGAAGTATGCGTGCGGCAGCTTCTGCCTTATTACGGCTGCATGTGTACAATTGCATACGCAAAAGATAATCTTCCCTCTGGGCCCTTGTAAGGCTTGTACTTCTTCTCTGAAAAGCGGCGAGGAATTCGAGCTTTTCCGGGTGGGGGGCAAAAATGACCGTTTGTATGCGGCTCGGGATCTTTGAAAGGATAAATTCTGCGTCCTGTTCAAAGCCCTCACGAAGGGGCTCATCCGGGACATCGAGCACCAGGGTGGAAAGGGAAGAAAGATCAAGATTTCCCCGTCTGAGATGGTCAATGATTCGTTCGGGTGTGCCGACAATGATATTGAGGCGTCTTGATATGAGGCGGAGTTCTTTTTTGGCCTGGCTTTCGGTTCCGAGAACTGCAAATTGCTGACTCTTGAATTGCTTGCTTGTCAACTTTCGGAGGAGGATATCAGAGCGGAGAAGTTTGGTACGATCGGCTGTGAGGATAAGGGCATACAGCTCCCGGGCTGGCCGCTCATTCCGAATAAGAGCGGGGAACAGAAGCGCAAGGGCTTTGCCTTCCTCGTCTCCGGCTTCGATCAACAGGTCCTTTTCGCTGGGCAGTTCGGGAAACAATTGACGCTGGATCGGACTTGTGGTGTGGAGACCTGCATTTTTGACGAGGGATAAGATCCTTTCGCCGGAATGATGATCGTTTGCGGACTGAAACACTGTGCTATCCTATACGATGTACGATGTAGTCAAGAATATCGGCACCACTATGCTTTGTCAAGAAAAGTGAAAAGGAGATATCGATGACGGAAAGATATGGAAAACTAACCTTACTTTTACCGCTGATGTTTGTGCTTTTGGGAATTCTCCCCGTTTCTGCCGTCGAATTTGCATATAAAAGTGCTCTGGATGATCAGTACCGCATACTTTCCAAGGTCGACGAACGAGTATACATCAACGGTACATACAGTCATCATGCCAATATTCTCAACAAGATCTCGGCGAGAGTCGTCGAGGTTCAGGATGATAAGGCAAAGATAGAGGCAACCTTTCTGACCAGTGAGAGCCGGGAAGGGAACGTGACGGTATATGAGCTGAATCAGGAATATGAATCGACCTTCTGGCGCTCCCGGCTCGGCCGGTATGAGATAGCTCCGATATACTATATGCCTGTGGTTCGTGATGTTCCCACCTTTCCCGGTCGGGATCTTAAACCGGGAGATAGCTGGCAGGCAGACGGAGAAGAGGTCCACGATCTCAGACAGGGATACGGAATCCCCGATCCTTTTCTTTTTCCGATGACTGTCAATTACCGTTACCTTGGAGAAGGTACATACGAAGGAAAGAATGCAGACCTGATCTCAATCCAATATTCGATTGCCCAGCGGGCGGATTCCTATTACGATCGTTACCCCCTCTACCCCCGAAGGATTACCGGCTATTCGGACCAGATTATGTATTGGGATAGGCGGGAGGGGCAGCCTATGGCCTACGAGGAAAACTTTTCCATCGTTTTTGACCTTTCCAATGGAGATAGCTATGAATTTACCGGAACCGCGACGGCTAAGCTGGTCCGTTCCCGTTCCATGGATAAAGAGACGGTAAAGGATGAACTTGAACGGCGCATTGCCGAAAACGGGATTCCCGATGCCGGGGTCCGGGTTGGGGACGACGGAGTCATCATCAGCCTTGAGAACATTCAGTTTAAGGCGGATTCTGCGGTTCCGCTTCCCGGTGAGATGGACAAGCTCAAGCGAGTTGTTTCTTTACTAAAGCTCTACCCTGACAGGGATATTTTGGTGACTGGTCATACCGCCCTTGCCGGTACAGCCGAAGGAAGAATGGCCCTCTCTTTAGAGCGGGCCCGTACCGTTGCGACCTTTCTAAAGGATGAGCTGAATATCGACGACGACCGTCTCATGATAGAGGGCAAAGGCGCAGGAGAGCCGGTCGCTCCCAACGACACCGAAGAGGGAAAACGGAAGAATCGTCGAGTCGAAATCACGATCCTGGAAAATTAGTGCTTTTTTTCTCGATTTTTCCCTGATCCTCCGCTATCTTTTAGGACATTGATATACAGGAGGAGTATATGAATCACTTTAAGCGGCTTACATTGATGTCGCTCCTTGTCCTTATTGCGCTCTTGCTTTCGTCGTGCCTGGGTGTCGAGATGGACGTTAGCATCAACAACGATGGATCAGGAACCGTGGATATGGCTTTCCACATCAGTCAAATGTTCTTTCAGATGGATCCCGAACAACAGGATGTGCCTATTCCCATCACCAAAGAGCAACTGGAATCTTCTTACGAAGGTGTGGAAGGGGTAACTGTTGTCGATGTTGCCGAAGAAGATACCGAGGACAGGAAGACCATCACTGCGACCCTTGCCTTCGACGATTTTTCCGACCTTTCGAAGGGGGAGGAGAATATGTTTGAAGGAGCTACTCTTACGAAAGAGAATGGGCGTACCGTTTTTAGAACGGTCCTAAAAGATGCCGTCGAGCCTGGAGAAGAAGGGGATATGACTCCCAGTGATCCGTCACAGGAAGAGATGATCAAGCAGTACTTTGAGGGGTATTCTTTTCTGTATCGGGTACGGGCGCCGAAAAAGATCAAATCACATAGCATCGGTGAACTTTCCGACAACAATCGCGTGCTTACCTATGAGATCCCCATGTACGATTTCAACAGCATGCAAAACAGTGAACCCCTTGTCCTTGAGGTGAGCTGGTAGTATGGTATCTCCAGACAGGAGGTGACTATGCTTGGTTCCGGAGGGGATGCCCTCGAACGGCAGGTTCGTAAACTTGAGAAAGAGCGAGATATCGATCCTGCCGTAAAAATGGTGCGTCTTCGCGAACTCTTTTCCCGTTGTGCTCGGACCGTTCCTTCCGAGCTCCTTGAGGAGTTCTTTCTTCGGCTGACGGAAACGACTGGAAGGAGTGGAGATGATGGCGAGGAGCGCTTTTTCGATCGTCTCTATGGCGCTGCCGACCTTTTTGTCCTTGATTACGACGACCGGGAAGACCCTCTTTTGTTCGAGGACTGGAAACTGATTGGAGAGCTGGTTTCCGATTACGGAAGTGACATCGACGATGAAAGCCTCACGTATGTTATGAGTCGTGTTGTTGATCACGGGGCGTTATAATGGAGGTAGATATGTCGGTCATGAAAAACGAACTGAGTAAGGCGAAGCACGATTTGGAAGCTCTGCTCGTTTCTTTGGGAGAAAAGAGCCGCCTTTTGGGGGCCGGAAATCTTGCTGTAAAAATTTCCGATGAATCGGGAGCCGATGAACTACGTCTGAGGGCTCTCTCTTCGAGGGAAAGGCTTGAGAAGATCGACAAAGAGATTCGCAGGATTCGTGCTCTTCTTTCGGAAAAGGAAGATGTGGAGCGGCGAATTGAGGAGCTTGTCGCTTCGGAGAAGGAGCTTAGTGAACGACGAACCCGTCTGTACGGAGAGATCGGCAGAAAGGGCTTTGAATCCTACCAGAAGGGAACCTTGACAGACGAAAGGTTTTCCATTCTCTTTTCCGAGATCGGGGAATATAGTGATCGTGAAAAACAGGCTTTGGAAGAGCTCCGTGACCTTGAAGCGTCAAAGGAACGGAGTCCGCTTCTCAAAAGGATTACCTTTGGAGCAAAAATCACCCTGGCAAAGAATAATCTCACGGGCCTTCGGAAAGAGCAGGATAAGGCTTATTTCAAGGCCGGAGAGGCGCTTTTCGGACAGGAGTTTGCCTCCGCCATTGTTGATCCCCAATTACTTACCCTGATTGCTACCTTTCGGGAAAGTGAACGAAGGGAAGAAGAGCTGCGGGGCGAACGGAGTGAAGCCGAAAAGAAGCGGCAGGATCTCGTAACGCAACTTGCCGATGCAGGTGCCGATAAAAATAGCACCAAATGTCTCAGGGATCTGGAGCAGAAAAGGGCCGAGGGTGAAACGGCTGTTGCGGAATCCGATAGGGATTATGGTGCCACCTTGCTTTTGATGCCGGAGCTGCGGGAACTGATTCGAAAAGAGGGAGATACTTCACTTTTGGAAGAGGTTGCGGAGCTTGAAAAAAATGAGGAGTTCCTGAGAACCAGGATCGCCGCCCTTGAGGCCGGGATAGAGGCTGAAGAGAAACGGGAAGAGCTTGAAAAACAGCGTACGCAGCTCGAGAAGGTAAAGCGTAAGCGGGAAGAACTTGATACGGAGATGAAGGAAATAAAAAAACGTATTTCCGAGGGGGAGAAGGAGCTTAATCGGCTCCTTGAAGTTGCTGATGTAGACCACTCATCTGCGTCGGACGTGAGCGAATGATCGAGAAAGGAACTCGTACACTCAGCGGTTTCGGTACCGCCCTTCTGTGGGCGGGGGTTGCCGTATCTGTGTCGGAGATCTGGGCCGGAAGTCTCCTGCAGGATGCCGGACTTTTTGCCGGATTGCTTATCATTGTCATCGGTCATCTTTTCGGCGGGCTTGTTTTGAGCGCTTCCGGTACCATGGGGACGCGATATGGCATTATGTCCATGCAGAGTACCAGGATGGTTCTTGGAAATCGCGGTTCAATTATTCCAAGCCTGCTGAATGTGTTTCAGCTGGTAGGATGGGCGACGATCATGCTTGCCCTCAGTGGTTCCATCGGTGCCAGCGTCGGCCATAACCTCGGCGTTCCTTTTAACAGCAAGGCTTTTTGGGTTCTTCTTATCGGTGCAGGTACCCTTGCATGGTCTTTTCTTGTCGGTAGTTCGAAGCTGCAGTGGGTCCACACCGTGGTAATCATCGGCCTTGTTCTTATATCTGCCTTGATGACGTGGATTGCCCTTAATCCGCACTATTACACCATGAAACCTGCGGCCGCCGAATCTTTTTCCTTTACCCGCGGTATGCGTTTAATGGATCTTGTTATTGTTATGCCCATAAGTTGGGTACCTCTTATCTCCGACTACTCTCGTTTGACCAAAAGCGAGCGAGGTGGATTTTGGGGATCTTTTTGGGGATACGGCATTGTTTCCTGTTGGATGTACGGGATAGGCCTTGTTATCAGTTTGGCTACAGGAACTGAGGACCCGGCAGCCAATATTCTACGTTTGATGGGGACCCTCGGTTTGACGATCCCTGCCGTCGTGCTGGTCTTTGCATCGACTATGACAAGCGATTTTCCCGATATCTACTCTTCGGCCTGCAGCCTCTTTAATATCAATTCGAAAATCAAACCGGCTTGGACCATGTGGGGAACCGGAATTCTTACGATTATTCTCGCCCTCTTTTTTGATCTTTCCAGATTTGAGACCTTTCTGAATGTGGTCGGCGCCTTTTTTATACCGCTTTTTGCTATTTTACTTACCGATTATTTCCTTATCCGGAGACAGGATCTTACCGGACTTGATTTTACCGTCGGATCGGGGATGAATTTTTCCGGTGGATTCAGGATAAGCGGGCTTTTGGTCTGGGGGATCGGAACCTTCATCTATTTTTTTGCCCGAGCGGTCGACTGCCCCCTGGGGGCCAGCATTACCGCCTTTCTTGCTTCTTCTGTTATCTATCTGCTGCTTGAAAAGCGAATAAATCATTCCAAGAACGTATAGTGTATTCTTGACCGCCTTTTCTTTACTACCCTAAAGAGCGGGGATACCGGCGATCGGCCACCACTATTCATAAGACTAAGCACCGTCCTCCTATCGATAAAAAGCCCTCCCCGTGAAGGGGAGGGTGATAACTCTTTAGACCAGCTCGCGTTGGTGGTAGATAGTGTGAAGCAGATGATGGCTTTTCTCGCCCAGGGGCTTGCCCAAATACTCTTCGTAAAGCTGGATGATTGCAGGATTGAGGTGACTTGCCCTCAGCTTCTTCCCTTCATCCTCGCGGTATATTGCCGCAATTCGTGCCTGGCGAACGGCATCGTCGGTAAATCGGGGCTGGCCCCCTCCTCCTATACAACCGCCGGGGCAGGTCATAATTTCCACAAAATGGTAATTCCTTCGTCCTTCCCTGATTTCGGAAAGAAGGGTGCCTGCACGTGAAAGCCCATGGGCCACCGCAACTTTCAGCTCGACACCTTTGAGGAATTCCCACTCCTTTACGGGGTTTTCGACGGTAAGGGAGGCCTCTTTGATCCCTTTCAGCCCTGAAACCTCTTTTATGTGTAAATTATCGGTCGGTAGGGGGGTACCTGTTACAATCTCCCAGACCGTACGTAGGGCGGCTTCCATAACCCCTCCCGTATTAGCGAAGATATCGGCGGCTCCTGTTGAAATACCCAAGGGAGCATCCATGGCGCTCTCTTCCAGGGAGACAAAATCTATGCCAGCCTGCTTAATAAGCCGTCCCAACTCTCTTGTAGTGAGCACATAATCGACATCGCTGAAGCCGCTTGCGTTCATCTCTGGTCGCCCTGCCTCAAATTTCTTTGCCGTACAGGGCATTACCGATACAACGATGATTTTTGCGGGATCGATGCCTTTTTTCTTTGCATAGTAGGTTTTTGCCACTGCTCCGAACATCTGCTGAGGTGATTTGCAACTGGAAATATTGGGAAGAAAATCGGGAAAGTAGTGTTCCGCGTACTTTACCCAACCCGGTGAACAACTGGTAAACATGGGCAGCGGTGGGGCTTTTTCGTCGGGCCCTCCGGTAAGCGCCGCCTGCAGCCTGGTCAGCAGTTCGGTCCCTTCCTCCATAATGGTGAGGTCCGCGGCAAAGTCGGTGTCGAATACTGCATCAAAGCCAAGTTTTCTCAGTGCCGTTACCATCTTGCCGGTGACAAGGGTCCCGGGGGGCAATCCGAAGCACTCTCCCAGGGCCGCTCGAATAGCAGGAGCCGTCTGAACGACTACGTGGAGCTCAGGATCATCCAGAGCATCCCATACCTGCGGGATGTGGCTTACCTCGGTAATGGCGCCGGTCGGACAGACTGCGGCGCATTGCCCGCATTGGACACAGGTCACTTCACTCAAGGGGCGGGTGAAAGCTGGCCCAATAATCGTTGAATAACCGCGGCCCTGCGGGAAGAGGGCCCCAATCCCCTGGATCTCTCCGCAGGCGGTAACACAGCGGCGGCATTTTACGCACTTCCCGGAGTCCCGTTCCAGTGCCGGGGTGCTTACATCGACGACCGTCTTGGGCTGCTCGCCCGTCCATTCTGGTTCTTCCACACCAAGACGACGGGCAAGGGTTTGAAGCTCACAGTCTTCTCCCCTACTGCAGAAGCGGCAATCTCCTATGTGCTCACTCAAGAGAAGTTCGAGTACGGTTTTTCGCGCTTCTCTGACCCGTTTCGTATTGGTGGTAACCACCATCCCTTCCGCGATCGGGGTGGAACAGGCGGTAAGTAAGGTTTTTGCTCCCTCAACCTCCACCAAACAGAGCCTGCATGCCCCAAGGGGGGGGTAGTGTTCCAGATAGCAAAGTGTCGGAATCGATATGTCCGCCGCTTTTGCCGCTTCGAGAATCGTGGTACCTTGGGGCGCCGTTATGGTTTTGTTATTGATATGGATGGTTATTTCCTTGTTCATACTTGCTCCTTTCCGTAATCGCAGCGCAAACATCGGGCACACTGCCTGATCGCCACGCTCTCGGTCCAGGTTTTTTCCACCTCGTCAAAGTTGTTTTTGCGCCGTTCGATCTCTATGGTCGGGATTTTTTCTCTCGGATAGGGGACCGGATCCGCCGTTGGATCATAGTCCGTATCCAGTTTCTTCTCTTTGCGCCAGAAGGGATCGCTGGAACCGAAAAGAGCAGCGTCTATGCCGACTGCCGCCTTTTCTCCGGACGCAATGGCGGAGACTACCGAATTGGGGCCGGTTGCCGCATCCCCTCCCGCAAAAAGCCAGGGAATTGCAGTTGAGCCATCTCTTTGGTTTGCTGCGATGAATCTGTTGCCGCCTATAGGTATTTCCGTTGCACCAGCAAAGGTCTTTTTATCCAGAGCCTGACCTATTGCAATAATTATCTGGTCGGTTTCGATCTCAAATGGCTGTGCCTCGTCATCGGTGGGGCGCCTTCGTCCCGATCTGTCGAACTCGCCAAGGGTCATACCGTGGCATCGTATGGCGCGAACGGCTCCTTTCCCGTCGGTAAGTATCTCGGATGGTTGGGTGAGCGACATAAGCTTTACCCCTTCCAGTAAGGCCTCTTCGATCTCTTCGGCATAGGCCGGCATCTGCTCCCTGCTTCGGCGATAGAGCATCGTCACCTCTTTTGCCCCCAGGCGAATTGCAGTTCGTGCCGCATCGACGGCTGCATTGCCGCCTCCTACCACCACAATCCGTTCTCCGACAGAGACGCTTCCTCGTATGTTATAGGTTCGCAGGAAGTCGATACCCTGAACCACGCCTTCGGCCGCTTCTCCCCTGATACCGAGACGGAGGTTACCGGGGGCGCCGACGGCGATGAAAATTGCCTCGTATCCCTCATCTCTAAGGTCTTGTAGGCTGAAATCCCTTCCCAACCGTTTATCGGTTACGATATCCACTCCAATCTGTTCTATCATACGGATTTCTCTGGCAAGGGTTTCTCTGGGGAGCCTATAGGCGGGAATGGTCTGAACAAGCATACCGCCGGGCCTGGACTGGGCCTCAAAAATACGAGGGCGATAGCCAAGGCGGGCAAGGAAATAACCACAGGAGAGCCCTGCCGGGCCGGCGCCGATGATAGCCACCTTTCTTCCTTCCCGATCGGCATCTTCCCGTACCTCCGGCCGCTGGACCGTTACCTCTTGGTCGACCATGTAGCGCTTGATAGCCCTGATTGCCACAGCCTCATCAATTCCCGCTCTTCTGCATTTGTCTTCGCAGGTATGGAAACAAACCCGAGCGCAGACGGCCGCAAAGGGGTTGCGTTCCCGGTGGAGCCGTAGTGCCTCGGCATAACGTCGCTCTTTGACGAGGGATATAAATCCGGGGATATCAACTCCGGCGGGACAGGCGCTCTGACACGGGGCTCGCACAAGGGCTGGGCACACCCCAGCCGTGCAGTGGTGGTCCCTTATATGTTCCTCATACTCATGTCTGAAATGACGGATTGTTGAGAGTACCGGATTGGGAGCCGTCTGTCCGAGGCCGCAGAGGGCTGTTTCCTTGATTTTCGTTCCCAGTTCAATGAGACGATCTATATCCTCCATCTCCCCTTTTCCGTTGCAGATACGCTCCAGGATTTCCAGCATCCTTTTGGTGCCTACACGGCAAGGGGTACACTTTCCGCATGACTCTTCCTGCACGAATTCAAGAAAATAGCGGGCGACATCCACCATACAGGTGTCGTCGTCCATGACGATCAATCCTCCGGAACCCATAATTGCACCAAGTTCCTGGAGTGATGCATAATCCAAAGGAACGTTTAGGTATTCTCTGGGGATACAACCTCCCGAAGGTCCTCCTATCTGAGCGGCTTTGAACTCCTTGCCGCCGGGAATACCACCCCCGATATCGAAAACAACCTCACCAAGGCAGGTCCCTATTGGCACCTCGACAAGTCCGCTGGTGGAGATTGCCCCTGCCAGGGCAAAAACTTTGGTCCCTTTACTCTCCGCCGTTCCGAAGGAGGCGTACCATTCTGCCCCCTTCTTTATGATTCCGGCGATATTTGCGTATGTTTCCACATTGTTGAGAAGACTGGGCTTTCCCCATAGGCCCTTGTTTGCCGGAAATGGAGGCCTCGGCCGTGGCTCTCCCCGTCTTCCCTCGATGGAAGCGATCAGCGCCGTTTCCTCTCCGCAGACGAAGGCTCCCGATCCCATTCTGATCTCGATATCAAAATTAAACTCGCTGCCGAGAATGTTTTCTCCGAGAAGTCCCGACTCCTTTGCCTCCTCGATTGCATGGCCGAGCCGTTTTACCGCCAGGGGGTATTCGGCGCGGACATATACGACACCGTGATCGGCACCGATGGTCTTCCCCGCTATTGCCATTCCTTCGATAAGGGCATGCGGGTCTCCCTCCAGAACACTTCGGTCCATGAAGGCACCCGGATCGCCCTCATCGGCATTACAAAGAACATACTTTTCCTCTCCCGGAGATTTGCGGGTAAAATCCCACTTCAGCCAGGTAGGGAAACCTGCCCCTCCCCGACCTCTGAGACCCGATTTTTTGAGGGTATCGATTACCTTGTCCGTATCATCTTCACTCAACACCCTAGCAAGAGCCGAATAAGCCCCACAGGCAATTGCATCTTCGATGGAATCGGGATCGACAACCCCACAGCGGGAAAGTACGATCTTTGCCTGTCCCCGGTAAAAATCAACCTCATCAACCATTACAACCGAACGTTGCTCAGCTCTATTATAGTGGAGGAGATGCTCTATTGGGGCGACGGTGTCGTTCTTCCCTGCCTTGTAAAGGGATTCGCAGATTTCCCGGCAATCTTCCGGATGCACCCCTTCATAAAACAGGCCTTCCGGCTCAATCATAACAACGGGGCCTCTTGCACAAGGGCCTAGGCAGCCGGTTTTTTTTACCGACGCATCAACGGCCAATTCTTTCAGGTTGGACTCCAGAGCCTCCATTACCTCGATGCTGCCCGATGCCAGACAACCACCTCCTGCACAGACCCGAATCAGATGGGTTTTTTTCCTTTCTGATGCACAGAGTTGCGTTTGGACCTGAGTAAGTTCATTGCTGTTCCCTATTCGTTTCATACCGCCTCCTTGGTCCGATACGGAAAAAGGATGTCCCGGACCGTTGCCGGTTTCACACGTTGATGAACATCCTCATCGATCATGACGACTGGAGAGAGTCCGCAGGCCCCGAAACAACGTCCAATTTCCAGGCTGAAGAGTCTGTCTTCGGTCGTTTCTCCCACATCGATGCCGAGGACATCTTGCAGGGCGGAAAGCACTTCCTTCCCTCCCCGGACATAGCATGCGGTACCGAGGCATACTCGGACGATGTGTTCCCCTCTGGGGACGGTGGAAAAGTAGGAATAGAATCCAACCACTCCCGCAACTTCACTGTAGGGGATTCGCAAGCGCCGGCTTATCTGCTTCAGCACTTCCTGATCAAGGTAACCGAAAAGGTTCTGAGCGTTTTGCAGGACCGGAATCAGTGCCCCCCGGGTGTCGAGAAACGAGTCGATAATCGCATTTGTCTGGTCGATCATCTCTTTTTGTGTTAATACTTCCATGCAGCCTCCTTCATATGCTTCGAATTATTGTGAATAGCAACGTAGGTGGTACAAGGTTAAAGCGAATTGCAAGTGTCAAATAGCAGGTATTTCATAATAAATCTCACTGAATAAAGATAAATGTGATTTTTATGTGAATAATGATATTTTATCACGGTTTGGCCCATAGGGGTAAGAAAAATGGTTCTTCTCCGTGCAGGCAAAACATGGTATAAAAGATTGTGGATATTTCCCGGATTGAAAAATTTATTGAGTATGTACCCGATGCAGTGTTTATTATTGAACCTGATGGTATGATTGCCGCTCTTAATAAACGAGCGCTTCGCCTGACCGGTCTCGATTCGACTGCTCTTATCGGTATAAGTTTTTCCGATCTTTTGTTACCGGAACATGTTTCACTTCTTAAGCAACTCTATCTCTCGGGAGAATCTGCTTCCTCCGATATCCAGGGACGCATGAATACGGTACTGTTGGGACGTGAAGGTCACCGGGTACACGTCAACCTACGGGCCCAGGGTTTCCGCGACCAAATGTTTTCCGGCTACATGGTGGTTTGCCGGGAGGTGGGACATCATCTTGAGATTGAGCGACAGCGTTCACTTCAGCACGATCTTGCAATGGCGCTTGTTGGTATACAAAATATTGAAGAAGCCGTAAACCTGGTACTCGATACAGGGGTGAAGATATCGGAGTGTGACGGAGGCGCTCTTTTCCTAAGAGGGGCAGAAGACGGCAGATGGGAACTATCTTCCTTCCTAAATATTGAGGAAGAGGAGATTACTTCCTTGTCCTTTGTCGAAGAATTAAACCGGTTACCGGATGGAATTCGGCAGTGGATTGTCTTTGGAGAACGAGGCAGCGATGCCGTTTTGTTGCCTCCGCCCGCCATGCGTAGACTCGGTATCCGTTTTGCGATGACAATTCCCGTTATTTCCGAAACCAAACCCGGGGCCGTCCTCTTTTTCTTTTCCCATCAGGCAAGGCAGATGGATGTCGAAGCGAGAAGAAGTCTGGAAATTATCGCCAGCCAGTTCGGCTCGCTTGTCGCCAGGCTCCATTCGGAGCGCAAATTTCGTTCGATGGAAGGATTCGGCCGCTCTTTGATAAAGTCAATGCCAAGTGGGCTCATCACCAGAAATCATGACGGTATTATTACCCATTTCAACCTTGCTGCCGAGCAGCTGCTCGGGATTAAGGGTGACACTGTTATTGGAAAAAGGGATTTGCCTGATACTGTTTTCTTCTTTGACGAGAAGGGTAACATCATTGAACACTTTGATGCTCCTACCTTCCTGGTGTTGAAGAGCGGAAAACCGCTGAGAAATGTTTTGATTCGGGCTATTCGGCCGGACGGCAGTACTGTTTGGCTTTCTGTTAATGGAGAACCCCTCTTCGGCAAAGATGAAGAACCTGTGGCTGCAGTCATCACCATGAAAGATGTGAGTGATCACCTTCGACTGGTTGATGAGCTGGAGCAGGCTCGGCAGATGGCGGTAACGGCCAGCGACAGTAAGAGTCGTTTTCTTGCCAATATCAGCCATGAAATCAGAACTCCCTTGAGCGGTATCATGGGTATGACAGATCTTTTGCTTTCAGGTCCGCTGACCGAGGATCAGCGGGAGAATCTCTTCCTTATGAAAGAGGCGGAGGAGCTGCTGCTTGATATCATTAATAAGGTTCTCGAGATTAGTAAAATCGAATCGGGAAAACTGTCCCTTGAGCTTGAACCATTTCGACTCCGCGGCGCCATTAATAAGGCTGCGCTTCCTATTTTTATGGGGTGTAAAGAGAAGGGAATTGTCCTTGATATTGATGTATCTCCTTCGATACCTGATAGGCTTATTGGTGATGGCTCGCGCCTGACACAGGTTCTCACCAATTTTCTCAGTAACGCCTTGAAGTTTACCGAATCCGGCACCATTACTTTGACGGTGGTTGAAACATCTCGAAACGAAAACGGTAAAGTCGAACTCTTTTTTTCGGTCAAGGATACCGGTATCGGCATTCCTTCCGATGCGCAAACAACCATTTTTGATGATTTCAGACAGATCGATTCAGGACCGGCGAAGAGGCATCAGGGAACGGGACTTGGACTTGCCATAAGCAAAAAACTTGTGGAACTAATGGATGGTTCCATCGGCGTGGAAAGTGAGGGAGGACAGGGCAGCCGTTTCTTCTTTTCCGCGATGTTCACCCTTCTTGACGAGGGTGAGCCGGAAACGGGAAATGAGGCGGAGCATGTTTTCCATGAGAGAAGACTTCGTGTGCTTCTTGCGGAGGATAACGAACTAAATCAGCGATCCATCAGTTATTTCCTGGAGGAAGCGGGGCACTTCGTTACTATTGCGGCGAACGGAAGAGAAGCCATTGAAATATTGAAAAGGGAGCCCTTCGATCTCATTCTGATGGATGTACAGATGCCTGAGATGGATGGAATGGAAGCCACCGGTATCATTCGGTCCCATACCGATCGTCTTTTTAATCCCAATATCCCCATTATTGCGCTTACCGCTTATGCTCTAAAAGAGGACGAGCTGCGTTTTATTGCCGCAGGGATGGATCGCTTCGTGACAAAGCCGGTAAAAAAGGAACTCTTGTTTCTGGCCATCTACGAGATGACCGGGAATACATCGCTTCCGGTGGAAGATGAGGCAGGTTTACGCTCTTCCGATCCCTCAATCGTACCGGGGAGCATTTCGGATCGAGAGTCGGAAGAGCTGTATGAATTCCTTCGTGACTATCAAAATGACCTTGATATCGGGCGTCAAATCCTGGATGTCTTTATTGATGAGTACCCGGCGAAAAAGGAAACCTTGGGGCAGGCTCTTTTGAATAGAGATATCGAGCTTCTTGCCGATCAGTTGCACAGTCTTACCAACAGCCTTTCGGCGTTAAGGATTTTTGGGCTGGGAAATGAGTGCCATCTGGCCGAGGCTTTAACGAAAGACGGTGAACTTGAGGAGGTCGAACGGAGGGTTGCACAGCTGCTTCCTCGTTTTGATAGGGTTCATGAAAATGCGATTCACTGTCGTCAGATCATTGACGATATCGATATGTAGTTCATATTTCCTTGCCGATAAGCAGCTGCGCCTTTGCCGACGCAAGGGTTTGGTAGGCTTGGGCATAAGATTGTGCAAATGAGGCTTCATATATTGTCTCTTCGTAGTATGGATCCTTTTCCCCGTTAAAGACGAAGATCGGATATGCAAGGGCCTTGAGTATGTGTTCCCTGTTCAATCCTTTTTTTTGCAGATAGTCATAGAAGCGAAGCTTTTCCAGGGGGAGATGGTTGCCGTTTTTATCGTAAAGGAAACCAAGGCCATCTCGTATTTGCTCAAACGGGCCGTTTGAATAATGGAATACGCGACTGAAGGGTCTTTTCGCATCGACAAGCCCCTCTTTTCGCAGGTTTGTCACCAGGTCGGTTATCAGGGCGTGGAATTCTGCTGCCGAAAGTTCCGTCCTGAAAATCATAACGGCGATGTCGGTTCCCTCGATATTTTTATGAAGGATCGCCGGTATATCATAGTTGATGATAAAAAAATCATGATAGCGTTTTATGGTCTGCCCGTTTACATGAAGGAGATCTTTTTCCGGTACCCAAAGGCCGAAGAGTTCTTCTCTACTCATTTTCAAGCGACGCATGGCATCAAAGGCTCCGAGGATATCGGCGTCTTCAAAGGAAATCCCGAAGTGTTGCGAGAATCGGGCCTTCATAAAATGGGTGAAAAGGCTTTTCCCATTTTTGGTGAAAAGCAGTTTTAATCGATAATGTTTTTCAATGACTCTCGTTTTCGATATGAATTCTCCGGGAAGATTGGCAAGATAGATAAGTTTAATCTTGTTGGCAACCTCGGCCTTCAGCCCTATCACCTTCATGATGGCGCTTTCAACCAGGATTCCATTACTCTCAGGTCGAAGATAGACAAAGATATCCTGACATTCGTCTCTGTCACACTCTTCGGATAGCGGAAGTACTACCGTCGGAAGTCGTTGCGATCCGTGCTCCATTACCTATAGTGTAGGCTATGCCGCTTATTTTAGCAACGATTTGATGCGTTTCAACTCCTCGGACTCGAAGCCTTGTACAGCCTGATGGATGCTCCGGACCCTGGGGAACTGTGAACCCGTCCTCTTCCCGTCTATCTGGCGTATGGGCATTGCACCCATACTGGTACTACTGATGAAGGGTTCCTCATATCGGCCCTCAAGGAGATCTCCAAGGGTGATCTTTTTAAATTTGACGGTGATGTCCTCTTTTTGTGCCGCTTTCAGGATCAGTTTTCGTGTCACTCCAAAAAGGATATCATCCTCGGCGGTGATCAGGGTATCCCCTTGGAAGGCGTAAAAATTACTTCTTGTCCCTTCTGTTACCTCTCCTTTTCTATTTACCAATAAAGCATCCAGAGCTCCGACGGCCGCAGCCTCTCTTGACGCTATGTAATTGAGCAAAAGGCAGTTTGATTTTGCCCTGGGGAATATCCGCTCTCCCCGATAGCTGATGACCGATACACCTGTGTTGTACCATTCTGTCTGGTATGTCGGCAGGGGGGAGAGGAACAGAAAGAGAAGAGGGGTGGTCCCTCCTATCATCTGAATCTTGAGGGTGGCCTCATGGCTCTTGTTTTTCTCGATCAGAAGATTGATGTATTCCAGCAGCTCCTGCCGCCGGTAAGGATGCGTCATGCTCAAGATCTTTGCCGAATCCATGAACCGTTCGACATGGTCCTCTACAAAGAGTGCAGCACCTTCCAGAACCTTTAAAGATTCGTAGACACTGAAGTTGAAGAAAACCTCTCGTTGCGTTATCGGGACGACCGCTTCCTTCTCATCGATAAGCTGTCCATTGCGAATTGCGTACATACATTAGCTCCATTCCGGGAAGGAGACGTTTCCCCCCGAAAGTATGATGCCTACCCGTTTCCCGGTAAGCTCAGGCACTTTATTTTCAAGAAAGGCGGCAAGAGGAACTGCCGCCGAGGGCTCTACCACCAGTTTCATACGCTCCCATATGAGCCTCAGAGCATCGAGAATCGCTTGTTCCGATACGGTGACAATACCGGCCAGATGCTGTGAGAGGATGGAAAATGTATTGGGACCGAGGGCTGTTCGAAGCCCGTCGGCAATGGTATCCGTATGTTCCGGGCGAACCAGCTTTCCCGTGGTAAGGCTTCTCCACGCATCGTCGGCCTGTTCGGGTTCCACCCCGTACACCTTCAGGCCCGGATGAAAGAGGGCTGCGGCCCTGGCAGAGCCACTTGCAAGCCCTCCTCCTCCGACAGGCACAAGCACGGCCTCCAGCTCAGGTGCCTGCTCGAGTAATTCCAGCAAGGCGGTTCCCTGACCCGTGATAACCTTCAGGTTTTCGGAGGGATGGATGAAGGCAGCCCCGGTTTCTTCTATAACCTTCTTCAGCCCCGCTTCCCGCGCCTCAAGGGTTGGGGAGCAAAAACGCACCTTTCCTCCGTAGCCCTTTACCGCTGCAACCTTTACCGGCGGAGCGTTCTCCGGCATAACAATGTGAGCCGGTATCCCGGCCATCTTTGCCGCCAGGGCCACCGCCTGGGCGTGGTTGCCGGAGCTGTGGGTGGCCACGCCCCTGGCCGCTTCTTCTTTCGGCAGTGAAAACACAGCATTGATCGCTCCCCGAAATTTGAATGCCCCCACCTTTTGGAAGGATTCACATTTCCAGGCGATCTCTGCTTTACATATTGCATCAAGACTGCTCGACGTACATATCGGTGTCAGGTTTGCATAACGACGAATCAACCTGTGTGCAGCAACAAAATCCTGGGTATCGATCATATAAACTATACTATCCTTAGCTTCCTTTTCAATCAATCGCTATTCATTTTCTGGTTCGTCAATCTTCAATAAATAATATAGGAGAGTTAAAATATACCTTGACAACTATAGTGAATGAACGTACAATTTCCTCGAAAAATGTCGGTTTAATTGTGATATTGGGTACAATATCCAACAAAATAACCGTAAAAACAGTTTGTATTTATCAAAAAATGCGTTGTAAGGGGGACAAACGGTGAGTGACGAAAAGAAGCCCGATCAGCAGAGTACCGGGCAGAGTTCGATCCGCCGGTCGACTTCTTCCCGAAGTAGTGGGAGAAGTAGAAAGAAAAAGAAAAACCAACTGCCGATCGGCATTGCCGTTCTTGCGGTTGTGGTTCTTATCGCAATCCTGCTTGGAATGAAAAATGAATTGCTTGCATTTTTCTGGATTACGGGAATTGCTTTCGGGTATATCCTGCAGCGTGCTCGTTTCTGCTTCACCGCGGCCATGCGGGATCCAATGCTGACAGGTGGAACGAGTCTTACAAAGGCCGTATTGATAGCCTTTGCCTTTACCTCGATCGGTTTTATTGCGATTAAGTATGGGGCCTTTGCGCGGGGTTTACCGATTCCCGGGCAGGGATATGTGGTGCCCGTTAGCTTTGCGACGGTCGTCGGCTCTTTCATGTTCGGTATCGGGATGGTCATTGCGGGTGGCTGTGCCTCCGGTACCTTGATGCGTGTTGGCGAAGGATTTCTTATGCAGGTCCTTTCACTCTTTTTCTTTGTCATCGGTTCGCTGTGGGGGGCCCATGATTTCGGTTGGTGGAAACTTCATGTGATCATGAAGGGGAAGGCGATATTTCTGCCTGATCTGTTTGGATGGATCGGCGCAGTTATCATTCAGTTGCTTGTCATTGTGCTATTGTGGATAGCCGCGGACAAGTGGGAAAAACATAAAAACGCTTAAATTGCGGGAGGAATAGAACATGAAGGAAGTAGAACTTGATTGTTATGGTGAAGCTTGTCCGGTACCCCTGGTAAAGGCACAGAATAAATTGAAGGAACTTGAGGTTGGTGATGTGCTGATTGTCCAGCTTGACCATAGCTGTGCCATGAAGAATGTTCCCGAATGGGCACGCAAAGAGGGCCACAACGTCGAAGTCGAAGAGATTGACGACGGTGAGTGGGAAGTGGTCATTGAGAAGATGAAATAAACACCCGGAGGGTAGTCCTTTGGCAATTAAGGATAATGAGTATTACAAGAAATTTTTGAAAGAGGCGTGGCCCTATGTTACCGGCGCCGTGCTCCTTTCTCTTTTCCAGATTGTCACCCTCGCGGTAACCGGAAGCCCCTGGGGGGTTTCCGGCATCCTTGCAAACTGGGGCGCATGGCTCTATCAGGCCGTCGGCGGCAGTGTGGATAAATGGTACTATTTTGCAAGCGAAGGGGCCCAGCGGACCCTTGAGAACGGAATCTTGAACCACGGCGGAAGCATGCGTAATTTCGGCATCATTTTCGGAGCACTTCTTGCCACCTTGCTTGCATCCGGTTTCAAGATCAAGAAGATTAAGTCATGGAAGCAGGTTGTTGCCGCAATTCTCGGTGGCCTTTTGATGGGCTACGGTGCCCGAATCGGCTTTGGTTGTAATATTGGTGCACTTTTTAGTGGTATTGCCTCTTTCAGCCTTTCCGGTTGGGTCTATGCCGTGTTCCTTTTTATTGGGGCGATGGTGGGCAGTAAGCTTCTTGTGAAATTTTTCATGTGATAGTAAAACGAAAGGACAGCAGCATATGCGAGAAAAAAAGCGTGAACAATACGATGTTGTGATCATTGGAGGTGGAGCCGCAGGCCTTACCGCCGGAATCTACTGCGGGAGGGCACGCCTTAAAACCCTGATTATTGAAAAAGCCCTCGTTGGTGGTTTGGCTACCTATACCAACGAGATTGCGAACTTTCCCGGTTTTCCCGAACCTCTACCGGGCCTTGATCTGATGAACCTTTTTAAAAAGCAGGCCGAAGGTTTCGGAGTCAAATTCAAGGGAACAGATGTCAAGAGTGTGAATTTCGAGGGTGACGTGAAAATCGTCGAGACCTTCAGAAACATCTTTGAAGCAAAGGCTGTTATTGTAGCGGCCGGAGGACGCCCCCGGGTTACTACTGCCAAAAATGAAGAAAAGTATCTTTTCGATAAGGGCATTAGTTTTTGTGCAACCTGTGATGCCGCCGCCAATACCGATAAAACCGTCATGGTAATCGGAAGCGGTGATGCCGCTATCGAAGAAGGCATGTTTCTTACCAAATTTGCAAAGAAAGTTATTGTTTCCGTTATTCATGACGAAGGCAAGATGGACTGTAACGAGATTGCCAGGGAGCAGGCGCTTTCGAATCCAAAGATGGAGTTTAAATGGAACACCCTTGCCGATTCTTTCGAAGGGGAGGAGCAGCTTGAGCGTGTCGTTCTGAAAAACCTCAAAACCGGAGAACTTGATCCGGTGGCCGTTGATACCTGCTTCGAATTTATCGGCTATCTGCCCAATACCGAGATCTTTGAAAACATCCTGAAACTGAGCAAGCAGAAATATGTCATCACCAACGAAAGGATGGAGACGGGAATCCCCGGTGTTTTTGCGGCCGGTGATGTGCGGGAAAAGGAACTCAAACAGGTTTCTACCGCCGTGGGCGATGGTGCCATTGCCGGTGTCGGAGCGGAAAAATATATCGCCGAAACCGAAATGTTTGAAAAGCAGATCATGCAGAAAGAAAAGGTCGGCTTGATCTATGTTTACTCCGCCATCAATGCACCAAGTCGTGAATTGCTCCCTGTTCTCCAGGAGACCGCCGAGAGCTATGATGGTAAGATCAAGATGAATGTGATTGATCTCTATAAGGGGAAGACCCTCTGCGATAGGCTTAGCTGCGATATTGAGCCCATGACCATTTTTTATACGAAAAACGGAGAGGTCGCGGCCGTTAGTACCGATTGCTCGACGCCGGCGGTAAAAAAACAGTTGGATGCACTTTTGGCATAGATGCCGACTGCTTTAACTGTTTTCCGACCCCCAAAAAAACAGCCCGGCAAGCATGCACGGGCTGTTTTTTTGTTTCTTTTATGATTATGCCGCCTGTACCTTTATCTTCCGGGGTTTTACCTCCGGAAGTTTTTCAAGGATGATGGTAAGAATTCCGCTGTTGAAGGACCCGCTTATCTTTTCGCTATCTACATCCTTGGGAAGCACGAAACTTCGAGAAAAGGAGCGTTCCCTTCGCTCTCTGATAAGATAGTTTGGGGCCTTGTTTTCCTCTTTCTCCCGATTCGTTTCATCCTCTTCTGATCTCTGTGAACCGATGGTCAGAACCCTGTCGTCGATTTTTACCTCAACCTCGTTTTCACTCAGCCCGGGAAGTTCCGCTTCGAGCCGGTACTGATCGGGCTCCTCAATGATATTAACAGCAGGACCATTCTGCAGCCACCGATCGTTCGGGGTGAAAATGGAATTAAGCATCGTGTCGAAATCAAAGGCCGGTTTGTAATTGATCATGTATCTCATTGTAACTCCTCCGTTTACAAGAATGTTCTTTACACAGTATATAAAGCATGAACCGTGCCAAAAATAATATAAAAATAGAAATCATTTATTTACTTGTAATATAAATAATTACGTAGTATCTCTTGCTCTTTGACATGTTTTCGTATAATGAATTGTGTCATAATTACACAATGTGTCGTTATTGCCTATTTGTTGGGTCAAAATGGCTTTACTGCTATTTCAAGGGTCGGGGTGATGGGCCTATATGCCTGCCACCCCTTCGATAGATAGAATGGTTTTGAGGATAAAGCTATTGATCGGAAGATCAAGTCCCTCTTCTTTGCCGAGTTTCAGGAGAATTCCGGCAAACATCTCAACTTCCGTTTTTCGCCCCGCTTCAACATCCTGGAGCATCGATGTCTTATTATCGGGCCCCAGGCTATCCAGAACCGTATACCAAGCAGCGATATCCGTCTCATCGAGTCCTATTCCCTTCTTTTGCGCAACAAGAACGACCTCTTTCATGGTATCATTCATTAAGGCGTGTGCCGGACTTTTGCGGTCCTGGAAAAAACGGTACGATGCTCCGGTGATCGCCGATATCTGGTTCACTCCGATATTGATCATGAACTTCCACCAAAGCGATTTTAGGATATCATCCGAGACCTCAAGACCGATGCCCGATCCACGACAAACGGTTTCGATCTTTCCGATATCCCGATCTTCTTGAACGTCCGTTCGCCCTTTTTCTGGCCTTCCAATGACAAGCCTTCCGCATGTTGTATAATGCACCTTCCCATTTTCTCGCAGGGCATCCATACCGAGCGCGACACAGTGAACAACATGGTTCTGGCCCAAACGGGCGGCAATAATTTCTTCACTATCGACTCCGTTCATAACCGATATAATGGTGGTTTGTTCCCCCACAAAGGGAAGGGCCGAAGCAAGAGCCTCTTGCAGATGATGATATTTAAGGGACACAATGAGGAGGTCGGCAGGAGAGCCTTCATTCGGTTCCCTGACTTCGGCTCGGAGCTTTGCCCCATTTACTGTAGGTAAGGCCTTTTTGAGTCGTTTCGCTCGATCCCCATCGGCAATAAAGAAACAACTGTTCGACGGCACCTTCGACAGCTCGTAAGCATAAAGCGATCCGAGCGCACCTGCTCCCAAAATGGCTATCCGTGTCACATGAATCCTCCGTATCAATAAACTCCCCTGCAGTATACACAATGACGTGTGGTCGGAAAACCTTGATGTCCGCTACTGTTTCGAATCCTGGTGATGGTTCATTGGTGGATCCTTACCAATTATTAACACCCTCTTCATAGAGTTATGATTCTAAACCCTTATCAAAGATAACAATGAGTATTGCCAAGAAGATTGTCCTCGGTTCTTTGCTCATCGTTATGATTATGGGAACGGCGTCGGTCGCCACCACCATCAGATTGCAAAAGGCTGCAATTTCAATCCGTGAGGTTGCAGAGCTTGGTGACTGGCGATTACTCGGAGAACAATACAGGGCTCAGGTCTATCGCCTTTTGAGTTCCGCACAGTCACTGCTTCTTCGCGAGGACGAAAGGATTCCTGCGGATGATGTGATGGCATTGCGTCTTTCCGTAAGCGAAATACGAAAACTCCATACCACCCTTGCAAAGGTTTCTTCTGAAATACCGCAGCTGCGGCCTGAGGTATCGGCTCTTTCCGATGAAGCAATCTCCTATATCGATCGCATCGACAAAGAGGTCATTCTCAGGCTTTTCGCCCGGGAACGTGTTGACCCCAAGATCGTAGAGTCGATTGCTCATGATAATATTGATACCCTTGAAGTCAAATTGAGGGATCTTGAAGGCGCAATTAGGACGATCATTGTTGATCGAACCACAGATGAGGAGCGTCAGGCTGCAGCAGGTATACACTGGACAGTGGGGGGCCTTGTACTCACGCTTTTATGTGTGATGCTTATTACGTTTGTCTTGACGAAATCGATAGCAGGTCCGGTTAAGAAGATGGGAATGTTACTCTCATCGCTTGCCGATGGTGGTGCCGATCTTGCTTTGCGTCTTCCCGATCGTGGAAACGATGAGATAGCCCGTATGGGAGGAAGCTTTAATCAATTTATGGAATCCCTGACGGAGATGGTGTCTCAGCTTTCCGGTACTGTTTCCGAGGGTGTTTTTATTGGTGAAACCCTTCAAAAGATTACCCAACAGGAACAAGAAGCGGCTTTTGTGCTTCGCAACGGGCTCAATCGGGTAGAATGCAACCACGAAACACTTGGTGAGCGTATACAAAATACACTTGGCGGCGCACGATCTATTCGTGATCTTTCCGGCGATATCGCCGGGCAGCTCGGCTTGCAACATGAGCATATCAACACAACAATGGAACAGACTACCATCCTTGTTTCCGATATTACCATGCTGTCGGAAAGGAGTCTTGCCGGTATCGAACTGCTTGGTCTCTTTTCCCGAAACCTCGAACAGGGTATGAACTCTCTTTCTCGATTTGAAGAGGTGGCGGGAAAGACAATGGATGCTCTGGACAGGATGGGATCGTCTCTTTCCGCCATTGAAGATATAGCAGGACAAACAGATGTTCTTGCTATTAATGCCGCCATAGAGGCTGCTAATGCAGGAGAAGCCGGTAAGGGATTCGGTGTGGTTTCGACCCATATCCGTTCTCTTTCAGAAGAGGTCGGGAAGGGGGTCGGCAGAATCTTGGAGAGGCTTTCGGAAGCGAAAGAGAGCCTTACAACGATGAGGGCATTAATCGTCACCAACAGTGGTATTTTTTCCCAGCTCGAGGCATCGGCGGATAAGGTTGTTGCCACATTTCAGGAGATGCATCAAAAACTCGGCGTTGTGGCGGAATCCGGGGAAAGTGTCGGTGTCCAGACCCATCAACTGACGGAACGGGCGCGATCAATTGAACGGATGGCCATGTCTGCCGATGCAAATGCCGCAAAAATTGTTCAGGAATTTGAATCGATGAAAGAAAAGGGTTCGGGGATTGAAAATGATCTTACAGAGATGGTCGCCCAAGCTGCTGGCCTTGAGCATCACGCAGCAATGTTATTGGAAAGTTCCAGTCGAAACGCTTCCGTTGCCGACACCCTTTCGGGGCTCATCGGCAAATTCACCTTTCCCGAACTCGATGGCCAGGGAGCGAAAGAGCAGACGGGGTAGTCGCCGGTAGTGTTCGGAATGTTGGTGGTGGTGCAAAGCACTCTGTCATCACCAGGATTAGGAACACCATCTATCCAGTAATAAGCCGTTTACGCCGTTCCCCTGTTTTCGGGTCATACGCAACAGAACGAACCTGTACCCTTTTCCATCCTGCTTTTGTGAGCTCGTCGCAATAGGCAATACACTGGTCGAGCTCCTGCAGAATTTCCTTGTAAGCATCGTTGCCCAGACGATAGGGAATGTAATGATCGAAGGCGCCGGTGAGGTTTTCCCTCATTGCCTCGGCGGATTTTTTGGTTCGCTTGATCGGGTAGCTTTTTCCTTTCCGAAAGGGGTCCATATCCTTTCGTGCATGTTTCCACATGGGACGAAAAAGATTTGGTTTGTGGACAAATTGGGCGAGGGCCGGCATTGCCGATGGCGTGGGTACCGGTTTTTTCGGTTCCTTGGCTTGCTCCGGCATGATGAATTCAAAGGAGTATAGTTCCCGCGCCCATCGGCTGTATCGTTCCTGCTCTTCCGGTTCGAGGAGGGCAAAGATCTTATCGGCAAGTTCCCTGGACACCTTTTCCAGGCGTTCTGCCCGCTCTCGCTTATTTCCTTCATGGCTGATCGGCGGTATCACTTCGCCGAATCTAAGGACCAATTTGGGCTTACCGAAAAAGAATGCCGCGCGCCCCTTTAAATAGGCGCCGCTTATTCCTGCAGGCAGCATCGGCGCACCGGTGAGTTGGGAAAAATAGAGGGCCCCTACCTTGTTTTCAAAATTTCTTTTTTCCCACATTCCGCCCGATGGAAACATGAGTACGGCGCGTTTTGCCTTGAGATGATGCATGATGGTATTCATTCCCGTTCTGTCGGTATACCCACGTTTGATGAGTGTCATTCCGTACAGCTTCATCATTGCCAGTTTCATGAATTCGACACGAAAATCACCTGGGCCGACCATCTCAATATCGCGTGGAAACAATCCGAGGATCATCGGACCGTCGAGATTTGAAAGATGATTCGGCAATACCAGGAGTGGACCGTTATCAGGTACATGCTCTATGCCTTCAATGGTCAGGTCCACATGATGGTGAAAGAACCAATGTAGTATTCGCTTTGCGAAGCGGCGTCTGAGGCGTAAAAGCTTTCCCTGGAAGGTTTGGCGGTGCGCAACATCGATGTTGTCTGGAATCATAGAGTTCCTCAATGGAAGTAATATATAAGGTATTGTGGCTATCAGCGGATGAGTTGTCAACTCAAAGGGCCTGTTAGAATTTTGTTAAGATATGGTACTGATAATTGCTTCCTTGAGGAAAGCAAGAAAGAGCCGTACAATCGTGGACATGAAAAAGCGCAATTACATCGCTTACGGTTTAGGCGATCTATACGGCGGTGGTTCCTTTTTTATCATAAGTACCTTTTCCATGTATTTTCTGATCAATGTAGCGGGACTTAATCCTCTTCTCGCCGGCCTGGTACCTGGTTTCGGAAAGATCTGGGATTCTGTTTCAGATCCGCTTATGGGGTATATAAGCGATCACACAAAGAGCCGTTTGGGGCGTAGGCGAGTTTTCTTCCTCATTGCCATACTTCCCATTGCCGTTACATTTACCCTCCTGTGGCTGCCCGTTTCATTTTCCGGTCAGCTTACCACGTTCCTCTATTATGTCTTTGCGTATCTCTTTTTCTACAGCTGTTCGACCATGGTTTTGGTCCCCTATTCGGCCTTGAGTGCGGAAATGACCTTGGATTTTACCGAACGTAATCGTCTGACCGGCACCAGAATGGTCTTTTCCATGATCGCAACGCTGATCGGCGGGGTTGTGGTTCAACCTCTGATCAATGCCTTTCCTAGTCAGGAACATGGACATCTTGTAATGGGGCTTGTTTTCGGTATCTTTTTTGCGGTTCCCTATCTTTTTGTATTTCTTGGAACCTGGGAGCTTCCCGTTATCCAAAAGCCTCTTGACAAAGGAAAATCTGTTTTTCGGAATTTCGGTTCGATCTATCAAAATCGCTCCTTTCGCATTCATATCATTATGTATATCTGCTCGTATGCCGCCATGGATATTCTGATGGCTTGGCTGAAATTCTATCTGATAGACTATCTGCGTAGACCCGATTTCATAACCGTTGGGCTTGGGACGATTCTTGTGAGTCAGATGGCAGCGCTCCCTCTATATGTTGGATTGGCCGATAAACGGGGACACGCAGTTTCTTACCGGATGGGATTAATGCTTTGGGGCCTCGCCATTGCTATGATGGCGTTTCAAACGCCCGATGGTTCCGTTGTCGTCTTATTTCTAAATTGTCTGCTGATCGGTGGCGGGATGTCCGCCGGGGTTGTCATTCCCTTCCAGCTGCTTCCCTTTGTTACCGATGTGGACACCCTGATGACCGGTGAACATCGTGCCGGTACCTACGCAGGTGCCATGACCCTTATCAGAAAGCTCATACAGGGAGCCTTTGTCCTGCCAATGCTTGGCCTGTTGCTCAATAGTATTGGTTACACCCCGCATCCCGCCGATGTTGAACTCGTGCAATCTGCCTCGACGATTTTCTGGCTCAGGGGCCTTTTCATTGCGTTCCCCCTGTTGCTCATTCTTGTGGGTATCAAAGCGAGTACCCGTTTCCCTATTACACCCGAAAGTCATGCCCTTCTTCGTTCCGAATTAGAGAGAGTAGAAGCGGGCGGAAGGCGGGAGGATGCCTCAGAACGGACAAAGGCGATATGCATGCAGCTTACCGGAAAACCCTATTAGGCAGGAATTACAGTTTTTTTAGTTGCTTAAGCATGAAGAGCTTGTTTGTTTCTACATATTGCTTCAGCTCCTCAAAATCATCTTTCATTTCCGTATCAGAGCCCGAAAGGACCAATACATTTGCCCGCCATCGGTACCAGAGGTAGTGGCGTTGACGAATATTGATCACCCGCATGCGCCGAAGCTGGTTATCGAGGTAATCCATTAATTGAACATGATTTTCCTGCCCGGCAATATAATAGAGAGCAGTATCCGTTATGACCATTACCATCCGGGTGAAACCCTCCCGTACCGCGGCATCGTTTCGATATCCTTCTATCTTTATATCTTTGCTTCCGAGGGTAAGATCATATCCTGCTCTCCTGAGTTCTTTCCGTAGGGTAATGACGCCGTCTCGTACCTCCTGAAGAACGTCGGGGTTACTTTTACTGGATTCGAGTCTATGTCGCCACTGCCTGAGCATGTTTTCATAGCGGGGAAACAGCGTGGTTCTGCTGAGAAAAACGGTTGTTTCCGATAGGAGTCTCCATGTTGATGAGAATTTTTCCGCAAGTTCGTTTGTAAGGCGCCGAAGCACTCCTTTATCTTTCATAACTCCAATATCCGCATCCTTATCCCTTTTTGCAAGAGGAATTAGCGTATAGAATGATGATGAGGAGAAAAAATGAAGATACTTGTTCTTTCCGACATTCATGGAAATCGGGAGGCTCTCGAAACCGTTCTTTCCGAATGCGAGGGGGAGTATCAGCAAATCTGGTGCCTCGGTGATATCGTCGGCTATGGCCCCGATCCCAATGATTGTATTGAGATGCTTGCCGGAAAGGACGTTGTGGCGGTAATGGGAAACCATGATCTCGGTGCCGGAAGGGGCGAGAAATGGGATCTCTTTTCTCCGGTGGCGCGAACCATGATTGAATGGACGGCCGAGCGGTTGAGCGGACAAAGCAGGCACTATCTCTCAAAACTACCGGAGATCGCTTACCGGGATGGATATACTCTCGTCCATGGCAGTCCTGCAGGGCCTGTGTGGCGCTATATTCTGGATGGTCACTCGGCAGCCGAGGCTTTTTCTCTCATGGATACGCCTGCCTGTCTGTACGGGCATACCCATGTTCCGGCCCTTTTTAGTCTGAGTAAGCGTGTCCTCCGCTATCATCAGCCCCGTTACGGAAAAAGGATGAGGCCGCCGGGGCAAATGTGGCTTGCCAATCCGGGAAGTTGTGGAATCCCTCGGGACGGCGACGGCCGTGCTGCGTTTATCTTGCTCGACACAGCGTCGGGATTTCTTACTTTTCGGCGTATTGCCTATCCCAAGAATCGAACCGTGGAAAAACTGAAGCGACTGGGGGCGCCGTACCAACTGATTCAGCTTTTAGAGTCCGGAATTTGATGCACTGTTTTACGTTGTTGTATTTTAGATACCAACAAAAACGCCTTGAGAATTTTCTCAAGAAACGATATAATCATTAAAATTGTCCATTTTCTTATATCATTAAAAGGGGAATGCTGTGTCTATACGGGGAAAGCTTATATTATTAGTTAGTGGCATCATCGTTGTCTTCCTGTTGGCAATCGGAGTCTATACTATATCAAGGATGCCTTTGAAACATATCCAGCAGGAACGTTATGTTTTTGATGACCTGAGGACTCGATTGATGACGTTACGTGCTGAGATGAACCGTCTCGACGCAACCAGCATAGAGCAGCAATGGAAGCAGGTTCAGGAAGCAAAAGCGGCGGTTGATGAGACATTCAAAACAGTAAAAAATCTTAAAACGCTGCCTTCCTTAAACGCCAAAATTGAAAAGTCGGTTTCCATTATCCTTAGGCTCGACGAGTTGTTCCGGGAAAAATATAGCGAAACAGAAAAGCTTGTGGGGCAGATGATGGATGCTGCGAAAGATGTCTTTGTCTTCTCGGGTTCCATTGAGATGCTTGATTTTTATACCAATGCCAGGGCAAAGTCCCATCCGAAGATCCAACAATACCAACTTCTGATCTCCAATTTTATCTCTGCGATTTATGTTGCCGATATGAACCTCAATTCTGCAGTTGAAGTTATTGGTGAACAGTACAGTATGATTGAAGATGAAGTGGCGAAGATTGAAAGGAAGAGTACCTATACGGTTCTCGGCATTATGGCGCTTCTCTTTTTGGTTATGGTTTTTGTCGCCGTACGGATTGCAAATGCCATCGGAAAGGGCGTTATTAAAATTGAGCGTGCCATTTCCGATTTGACCGATGGTGATTTGACGGTCCGTGCCGAGGTTATCTCGAAGGATGATCTCGGTCGCCTCAGTGCCGACCTGAATCGTTTTATCGAGGCCCTTTCAACCACCGTCGAGAATATCAAGATAACCAGCGGAGAAAATATTACCGTTAAAGAGGACCTTGTGGTTACTATCAACGAGACATCGGCATCGGTTCAGCAGATGAGTGCCGGGGCCTCTTCAATCAAGGACCAGATGTCCAAATTGGATGTCCAGATTCGGGAGTCCACGAAAGAGGTCGATGTCGTTACCGAGGGAATTGGTGGTCTGAGCGATGCTCTGAATGATCAGGTAGCCATGGTGGAAGAGTCCACCAGTTCGGTAACGGAAATGATCGCTTCAATCGGTAATGTTGCGGATATTACCCAGAAGAAACGGGCGGCCACCGAAAAATTGGTACAGACGGCCCAGACCGGCGGAAATCAGCTTGATGCGACCACCGCTATTATTGAAGAAATAAACGGCCGGATAGGGGAGATTCGCGGAACCACCGATATCATTCAGAATGTAGCTGCCCAGACCAACCTTCTGGCCATGAATGCCGCCATTGAGGCTGCTCATGCCGGTGAATACGGTAGAGGCTTTGCCGTTGTAGCTGAAGAAATTCGAAAGCTTGCAGAGGCCTCTTCCCTTAATTCCAAGCAGATTGCCAAGGTCATCAAAGAGATGATTGCGCGCATTCAAGAGGCGAGCGATGCCGGTTCCGCTACAAAACGCGCCTTTGCCGATATCGATACCGAGGTCAGGGGAGTGGCAAGCAGCCTTGATGAGATCAACTCCAGTATGATGGAGTTGCAGGCTGGAGGGCAGCAGATTCTTGAAGCAATGACGAGTCTTCAGGATGTTTCTTCGAAGGTCCGTGAAGGCGGTGATCAGATGGGTGATGCCGCCGGTACCGTCAAGGACGCCATGGCGCAGGTCGATCGTATCTCCGCCGAGGTCTTGGGTAGCATCAGTGAAATTACTGCCGGTCTTTCCGAGGTTGGTAATGCAATGATGACTGTCAGTGACCTCACTGAAAAGGTGAGCGGTATCTCAGAGGCTATGGATGAAGCGGTTCGCTTTTTCCAGACCGAAGAAAATGAGAGGGTGGAAGATGCGGAAGAGCTTGAGAGTTTCGACGAAGAGCATGATACTCAATCTGCACGTGAAATGCCGGACTTAGCCTCCGAAGAGGTCGAAGAGGAAGAAAAAAGTAATGGAGCCGAAGAGAGGAATACGAAATAAGGGTTCCGGTATTCAATAAAGGAATAAAGTGAACAATAGTATATCCACCCTTAAGCTCCGGCTTTCGGCGATGATGTTTTTGCATTATTTTGCCGCCGGAGCTTCATTTCCTCTTATGAGTCTTTATCTCAATCAGGATCTTGGTTTCGGAGGAGCCGGAGCGGGGCTGATTCTCTCTTTTGCCTCCTTGGCTGCTTTTATTTCGCCTCTTTTAGGTGCTTTTGTAACCGATCGAGTCATGTCTGCCGAACGTCTTTTTGCCTTGGTTGAATTCTTGGCCGCCGTTGCAATCTTCCTTTTATATCTTCAGCGGTCCTTTCTCCCTGTCTTGCTTTGCTATTTTTTCTATATGAGCCTTTTTGTTCCCGCAACCGCTATCTCCAATACCATTGTATTTCACCATTCACCGGATAGGGGAAATTCCTTTGGAGGAATCAGGCTATGGGGAACGATCGGGTGGGTCTGCTCCGGATGGCTCTTTAGCTTTTTCTGGCTTCGCCTCGGCAAGTGGTCTGTTTCCGATGCGCTGGTAGCCACCGCCGTGATCGAACTGCTGTTGGGAGGGTATGCGTTGACCCTTCCTTCTTCCCGTTCCTCTGCACCGAGGAGAAAAGAGTTGTTTCCCCGTGCGGCTTTCAAGGTTTTTACGAATCCCGGAGTCGTCCTTGTCGGGATAACTGCTTTCCTGATGCAAATAACCCAGCGTTGTTACTATTTCGGTACACCACCCTATCTCCGTTCCCTTGGCTTCAGCGATGCCGTTATGCTGCCCGCCATGAGCCTCGGACAGGTTATGGAGTCGGTTAGCATGCTCTTCCTTGTGGTCCTTTTTCGTTTTTTTTCCTATCGAACGGTTATGATGCTTGGGGTGACGATGGAGATTTGCCGTTTCCTCGCATTTTATCTTGGCACAAGTCCCGCTAGTGCACTCCTTGGCATCGCATTCCACGGCCCTTCGTTTGCCTTCTTTTTCACCGTCTCCTTTATTTATATAAATACCTTTGCAGATAAAGAGTCGAGAGCGGGGGTACAGCAGCTTTTTCTCTTGATTATAGAGGGCTTTGGCACTTTGGCAGGTAGCCTGCTTTCCGGCTTTGTCTATGATCGCGCTACCGGAGTGGATGGCATCGTCGATTACCACCACTTTTGGGGAGTGCCGCTTGTGTTGGCTTTTTCCGTTCTTAGCCTGACTGTACTTTTGAGGCTCATTCCGGGATTGAAATCCCGTACTCATTGATTTTGTTCAGAAGCGTTCTGCGGGTGATGCCCAGTTCTGCGGCACTTTTTTCCCTGTGTCCGTTATTTCTCAGGAGGGCTTCCAGAATTGCCTCCCGCTCCAGTTCTCGAAGACTGCCTTTGGGAGCTTGGGACTCTTCTTCCTGATGAAGGGGGAAGTCTTTAAGTTCAAGCATCGGCGGCTCTGCAAGGATCATCGCTCGTTCGACCATATTTTCCAGCTCTCGAATATTCCCGGGAAAAGAATAGCGTTGCAACGCTTTCATTGCATCATCGGAGAAACCCGTGATTGTTTTTCCCATGGATGAAGCAAATTTGCTGCGAAAGGTCTCGGCCAGAAATGGAATATCCTCACGTCGTTCTCTCAGGGCGGGAAGCCGGAGATGGATGACATTCAGCCGATAGTAGAGATCCTCCCTGAAGCTTCGTTCCTTTACCATTGTATCAAGATCCTTGTTTGTGGCGGCGATGATTCTGATATCAAGAGGGATTGTACCGGTTCCGCCCACCCGCGTAACGGCTTTTTCCTGAAGTACCCTCAATAGCTTTACCTGAAGGGCAAGAGGCGCTTCACCTACCTCATCGAGAAAGACGCTCCCCCCATTTGAAGCTTCAAAATAACCGATCTTTCTCCGATCCGCTCCGGTGAAGGCCCCTTTTTCGTAGCCGAACAACTCACTTTCCATGAGGCTTTCGGGTATTCCTCCAAGATTGACCGCCTGAAAATTGTTCTTGCTGCGATCGGAATGATTATGGAGAAAACGGGCCATTACCTCTTTTCCCGTGCCGCTTTCACCGGTAATGAGAACATTTGAAGCCGTGGGCGCCACCTTTTTTGCCAGAGAAAAAAGCTGTCGCATGGCAGGACTCTCCCCTGTGTAATCATCGCTGTCGATGGACAGCTTGGTAAGGCTTTGAAGCTTCCGTCGTTCCAACTCTCTTCTCAACCGCAGGATAAGTTCTTCGGGATCGAAGGGCTTTACTACATAGTCGACGGCCCCCTTTTTCATCGCCTGGACGGCATCTTCCACCTCTCCAAAGGCGGAGATCATAAAAACAGGAATATCGGGGCCGCTTTCGCCAATCCACTCAAGGAGTTCGAGTCCGTTCATCCCTGGCATTTTCAGATCGGTGATGACCGCGTCAAAGTGGTGTTTCATGAGAAGCTGCTGAGCGGCAAGACCGTTGCTGGCCTCTTCGGTTTCTATGCCTTCAAGGGAAAAAAAGTGCGCTATTGATGTCCTCAGGTTTTTTTCGTCATCAACAAGAAGTATGCTATACATAGCTCGTTATCCTTTCTGGTACAGGGGAAGTGTGAGACGAAAGATGGTACCCCCCGTCTCTCGATTCCTGCATTCTATCGATCCCCCTGCGTTCTCCGCGAAGCTCTTTACCAACGATAATCCCACCCCGAAGCCGTTTTGCTTGGTGGTGAAAAAGGGATGGAAAACCTTATCTTTATCGTCGTAGGGAATCCCTTTTCCAGCGTCTGCAAAGGAGATCACGACACTGTTGCGAAGAAGCGATACATCGACGCTGAGAGGGGGCGTGTCACTGCCCTGAGCCTCCCTGCCGTTTCTGAGGATGTTTTCTACGGCGGAGACAAAAAGCGTTTTGTCGCAGAATATCCTGGGTGACCTATCTTGTGTATTGTCATGGATTGTAACGGGAAAGGGTAGCCTTTGTGAACGCTCCTCAAGAAGAGGAACGGGTTCTATCGGTTCCGGCCTGCCTTTCGGTTGCTTAAGAAGCAGACGCACTCGATCGATCATATCGGAAATTCGTTCGGTTTCCTCTCCGATGATATCGAGAGAGGCGGTGAGGTCCTTATCCTTGCCGAACTGACGGCGAAGGATTTTTTCCTGCATGCTGATGACCGCAAGGGGGTTTTTCAGTTCGTGAGTCAAGGTCCTTGCCGCAGACCCTAGTTCGGTGAGGATCTTTTTCTCTTCGAGTTCCCGTTCATAGGAACGTACTCTCCGATAGAAAATCCAGCTGCTTGCAGATGCACCGATAAAAAGCAGGGCCCCGAAGAGAAGCAAAAACACACGCGCCCTGGATTGGAAGAGAAAGACTCCGGTGTCGTAATCCAAATAAAGGAACAGACGCCCCTGCGATTGCATGCCGGCTCTTGCTCCCCGCCCCTGGCGATTGCCTGCTCCGTTCATACCGGCTCCCCCCAGGGCCCGGAGAAGCAGAAGGGATCCCTGTTTTTCCCGTATCCACCGTTCCTGCGGTATTCCACTCGTCCTTCCGTGGAGGGGAGGGATGAAACGTGTTGTATCCAATTCGGATGGATATATTCCCCGGCCGGTCACTGCACGGCCGTTGCTCCCGTATAGGGCAAAGCCTCTCACATGATCCGGAAGCGGCGGTGTGTCGGATACCGAGGATGTGAGCATCTGTTCCGTCAGAAAGGAAGCGACTTTTCCGACCTCTGATTCTACCAAAAGCCTGTCGTGGCGTATGCTTTGTCTGATGAGAAAACCAAAGCTTCCAAGTGCCAGGATCAGGGCGACAGCGGTGGTTAGTATCGGTATGATAAATCGTTGCTGTTTCATCGTGGGAACATAAAGTTGGGTTCGCTCACTACTCCTCGTTCGTTTTCGCTTTCTATAATAGCACGGAAAAGCTGCTGGTCGATGTGTTTCGGAATATACCGTTTGCCTATTTGATGAAGTTGGGCGTTGAAGCTTCTCAGGTGGTTACGGCTTCCCTTATTGAGATTCTGATAGACTATCCTGATGTCTTTGTTATCACTCTCCTGAAGCAGTCGTTCAAGATCGAAGATATCAAGATCTTCGACGGTGGCACCGACCTCAAATGCAGAGGCAAGGGATAGCTTTCCTGCCTCGAGCAATTCCTCATAGAGCTGCTTGAGCTGTGTGTTGCCGAATTCTCCCGGAGCCTCTGAGCCGGGTTCCTCAAGAGCGTAGCGTGTGATAAGTAGCTCCACCCATTCCATATGACTTGCCTCGCTTTGAGCGATATTTGCAAAAATGGGGATATTCCATACTTCATACAAGGCTACGTAGAGATCATGAGCCAGCTTCTCCTCTTCGCGCATCAGTAAGATTCCCTCTCTTTCCGACTGGCTTAAAGGGGCTGTTTCAATCGTTCCGAGAAGCTGCGGAAGTAGGGGGCCCGCTTGAGAAGGTCCCCCTCGTTGTGCGTGGAGGAGTGGTGGAAATAGTGTGATAGCGATGCAAAGTAAGATCCCTGCAAGGTTTGATGATCGTTGCTTCATTAATTGCCTCCCTTCTGAACGTTGTCGACCTTCTCCTGAAGCAGGGCCTTGTACTGGGAGAATTCAAGGCCTTCAGCCTCAAGATGGTCTTTGATCGCCTGGTCGCGGTTGCCTACCTTGATACCGATAACCTCTTCAATAGTTGCAGCGGTTAGTCCCGCATCAAATAGCTGTCCATAGGTGGTGTTCCCTTTTATTTCCAGTATGCTTCCGCTCTCACTGGTGGGTGCCTCGGACATTCCACTTGGGCTCCCCATTTCGACGCCGTAACGATCTTTCAGTTCGGCCCATCGTTCCTCGTCAATCTTGCCTTCACGCCTGAGAAGAGCAAGCGCGGAATAGGGAAGCCTGGTATCCTCTTCAGCCTCATAGGGGATGGATGTGTAGAGACTTACAAAGAGGCGTATGCTGTCTGTTCCCACTTCTCCTTCGACCGGTTGTGGATAGGCCTCGAAGCTTTTCGGCTGAGTCGTTTCGGGTTCTCCACTCACCGCAAAGGCGAAGGCCTCCGCCAATTGTGTCACGGGTATCTTGAAAGCCGATTCAATGTCTTTGAACGTATATGATCCTTTGATTGCTGCCGGATCATAGGCTCCTGCGAAGGGGCCGCCTTCTATTCTTGTCGGGATCTTACTGCTTTCTGTTCGCCAGTAGCCGATAATCATGGAACCGCCGATACTGAGGCCGAATAAAAGGACGATCGATAGGGCGAGAATTTTTCCCGATATGTTGAACTGCCTCATGCTTCTTTTCCCCCTCCTGCAAATTCTACCGTCCGGGGAACCGGGCAGGATGCCTCGCTTGTGCATTTCAGACAGCTGATACACTGATGATTGCGCACACTTTCCGCCGTTGAGACGGTGATGTTCATGGGACAGGCCTTGTCGCAGGCCTTACAGTTTATACAACTTGAATTACGCCGCCGTATTCCGAAAATCCTTACAAGGTTGAAGAGGCCCAAAAGCGCTCCATAGGGGCAGGCGTACTTGCAGAAGGGGCGTTCAACCAAAAACGACAGGAGCAAAACAATGAGTAGAATGATTATTCCGCTCATGGCGACTTCTCCGCTCCAGAAATTAAAAAGTGCATAGTAGGGATCGTAATCGGCAAATATCAGTTTACCTGTCACCGTTGTGCTATAGAGAACCCAGAGAAGAACAACATAGCGAAGAAAACGAAAGGGTCGATCGATTTTCGAAGACAGGATCCTGTTGTACCTATTCCCAAAAATCTTCTTTCCCATCTTCCCCACGAACTCCTGAACGGTTCCGAATGGACAGACCCAGCCGCAAAAGGCAGGTCCGAAAAGAATGGCGATAAGAAAAGCGGCGATCATCAGTACAATCGACGATTCATGAATCTTGGAGACAAAGGTCCCACTTGTGAAAAGCTGTCCCAGGGTGACTACCCCGCCGAATGGACAGACCGCATGGGTGGATGCCGAGGCAAACAGGGGGATGGTGGCTATCCCCTTCTCTTCAAGAGCATGATTAACAGTAATAAGGGCGATCACAATAAAGAAAAAGATTTGGATGAGTACCCGCACACTTTTTTTTCTCTTTTTGACCTGCTTCATCCTGTTTCTCCTTTTTGAAGATGGTTATGACCTGAACAAGGAAAGGCGGCCCCCTCGTAGCCGGGCCGCCCCCTGAGCTTCTGTTTCTTCGCTCTAGTTTGCCCGGTACATTCCGTAACCCCTACCGCTTCGACCATAACCTCCGGATCGGCCTCTTGATGGACCAACCCAGCGAGAAGCTGTCATAAGGTCATATTCCCTCCCATCTACCGTTGCTTTCCGTACTATCAGGTGACCGTCACTTGCCACAGGGCAGATATCAAGAGGGGCGTAAAGATCAGCCTCTATCTCCATTGTCGTTCCTTCTTTGGGTAAAAATCCACTACGGGGATAACCGGGAGCACTAATCGTGTAAAGTTTTCCTCCTGATCGAAAGAGATATTGCCCATCCTCTATGACCAAGGTTCCTTCGACGTCGAGTTGCTCGAGCGGGGCTGCAAAACGTAAGCCGCTGCCTGGGACGCCTCTCACGGGAACGGTCTCTCTGGTTCCGTTTGCGAACAGTGCCACCGACATGAAAAGTAAGCCGACGGTGATGATTGCCATTCTTCCGAATATCTTCATGATTCCTCCTTGCCGCATTGCGGCTTCGTATGATTTCCACAATTGTATAAGCAGGAAACATGCCAATATTGATGTTGCTTTCTGGTAAAATTCCGAGAAAATTGGGGGTTCATATGGGAAAAAATTTCCCATCGCAAAAAAGTGGGAAATTTTTTCCCGGTGAGTTCGTCAACCGAGGATATGAGAGGCGGTTTGCTCCAAGGCGTCGGCCATTGCCGTTATTTCTGCTTTTTCGATAATTAATGGAGGCTGGAAGGCAAGCACGTTCCTGTTGACTCCGTTCTTGCCGATGAGGAACCCCTTTTCCTTCATAGCCTCAAGGATGTCGTCGGTTATATCCGCGGCGGCTTTGCCTTGATAATCCCTTACCTCCATACCCACCATCAGGCCCAATCCCCTTGGGGCGTTCAGAAAGGGGGCAGTCTTTGCCACCTGACGAAGTTCGCTCATGAGCAGGTCTCCGTATTCCGCAGCCCGGGACACAAGGTTTTCCGATTTGATGAAATCAAGTACGGCAAGACCTGCCGTGCATGATACGGGATTTCCTCCGAGGGTGGATGCCGAGGGCTTTGTAAAGGCGTTGGCGATTTCCGGCCTTGCAGCGAAGAATCCGATGGGAAAGCCGTTGCCGAGGGCCTTGGCCCCGGTAATCATGTCCGGCTCCACCGGGTAGTGTTCTATGGCAAACATCTTACCGCTTCTTCCAAAGCCGCTTTGAATCTCGTCGCTGATCAGGAGTACCCCCTGGCGTTTTAATTCGACAGCTATGCGGTCGAAAAAGGATGGGGGAAGCGGTCTGATCCCTCCGTTGCCCTGAATGGGTTCGACGATTAGGGCGGCCGTTTCCGCTCCCTCATTGCGGAGCAGTTCCATCACCGCCGCCTCATCTGAGGCGAAACTGACGGGTACCTCGTCTACAAAGGGATCGGTTCTCCACATGGGGATTGCCGTTACCCCTGTTGTGAGAAAGGTACGACCGTGAAGGGATCCCTCCATGGCGATGAATTTTCGTTTCTGGGTAAACAATCGTGCCGCCAGCAGGGCGCTTTCGTTGGCCTCTGATCCGGAATTGCAGAAAAAGCTTCGACTTATAGTTCCCGGAAGTATTTCTGCGAGACGACGGGCAAGCTCGACAACCGGTTGGGTAAGGTAGATGGAGGTGGTATGCTGAAGGGTGTTCAGCTGCTGTATAACACGATTGTTGATCTGCGGATTGCAGTGTCCGCAGCTCATGACCGAAACCCCGGCGAAGAAATCGGTGTAAACCTTGCCGGTGCTGTCGTAGACCTTGGTCCCTGAAGCCTGCACGATTTGGGGCGGCCTTCGGTAGAAATGATAGGAACAGGGAATCAAGTATTCTTGCTTCAACCCGATAATCTTTTCCGGACCAAGATACTCACTGTTTTTGTCAGAATTGATATGCGCCATAGGTATATCCTTTCGATTGAGTTTGTAATGATTCCAGAATGAGATCTCCCTTTTCGGGATGATCCATACAGGTGAGGGCGGCTTTCATGATACTGCTTGTCTCTTCCGGCCCATAGGCCTGCAACTCCAACCTCAGCAAGTCGTATCCCGACTTCATGAAGATATCCGTAAGGGGCATCAGCGTCAGTTCCTTTACCGGTAACAGGTGATAATGGTTCCAGCAATCTCTCTTGATCCGGAGTCTTCCGGCCTCTGTCTCCAAGAACCAGGAGTCCGCTTTACGACCGCTAACGTCATGATCAAGATACATGACGTCGGGTAATCCGTGATAGATAAGTTCGGCCTCACCTGTGCAACCGGCTGCGGCAGCCTGGGTCGGCAAGCGTATCAGGGAAAGGGCGGGCAGCTCTATCGAAGAGGTCCAGCCCTTCGCTCCCGCTTTTTCATAAAAGGCGACAGCCTGTGGGTTGTATATATTCATCGAACTGTCACAGGTTAGATGATACTCTTCTCCTTCGAAAAGGCGGAAGAGCCCAAGATTGCTCAAAAGAAAACCATCGGCCGAAGGCTTTTGGGCAAGATAGGCTCTGAAAAGAGAGAACTGGCTATCTGTTACCATTCTGGGAAAGGCAAGAAAAAGCGTGATGTCACTCTTTCCGCACTCCTTGCGAAAGCCGTCAAGTTCGGCTAGGGTAAAGGGCATCGCCGGTGCAAAGGGCTCACTCGAGAGGTAGATCCTTCTTATCCCGCTCCCCGATTTGAGAACACGTCGTCCCTGTTCGATAGAATTGACCCGCACCGATAACCCCGGCTGCTCCGGGGAGGGCTTTAGAGCCCCACGTATTTCGAGGAGCCGTGCACGGAGTTTTTCGGTTTGTATCGCATCTACCTCCCGCTCCTTTGTCGGGGTACTGAACATCTTTTTTGTAGAGTAGAAATCTCCTGTGCCTTCTCCCCTTGTATTGATATTCTCCAAACCCGGAACCCCGAAAGCATAGCCTGTGGAAAAATCCCGCTTTTTAAAGGGCTCGACAGCGGAGCTTTTCGGCCGCATCTGCCCAAGAGGATCGGCAAGAAATGCATCAAGGGCCCTGCCGTAGACATCGACGAGCCCCGTAATAAACTCCTTTGAACGCATCCTTCCTTCTATTTTAAAGGATACGACTCCGGCATCCAGAAGCTCCCACAGATGGGCGTAGAGGTTCATATCCTTAACCGCAAGAGGGAAAGGATGGCCGGAGGAGGTCCCTTGTGACTGTGCAGGCTGTGCATAGGGCCATCGACAAGGCTTGAGGCAACGGCCCCTGTTACTCGACATCCCGAAGAGATAGGAGCTGTAGTAGCACAGTGAGCCATGTGCAACACACATATCACCATGGGTAAAATATTCGAGTTCCACATTTGTCTGCCCGGCTATGGACTTGACCTCGAAGAGCGGCATCTCCCTGGAGAGCACAACCCGTTTGATGCCATGTGCTTCAAGAACATTAATCATTTCGGTGTTGTGGACATTCATCATCACCGATGCATGGAGTGGTATACTAAGCTTCAGGCGTTTGATAAGTGAGAGAATCGCCGTGTCCTGAATGATAATGGCATCGGGGTCGATCTCTTCCAGAAAAACCAGATATTCTTCTGCCTCGGCCAGTTCGCTTTCATCAAGTAAGCTGTTTACCGTGATGTATATGTTTTTACCGGCTTCCCGTGCCAAAAAGACGGCCTCTCTTAATTCTTCCCTGGAAAGGTTGTAGCCCTTCCGTATCATTCTCATATTCAGCTGACTTCCCCCGCAATAGACGGCATCGCAGGAAGTGTGAATGATTTCCTTGAAAATATCGAAGGTTCCGGCCGGTGCAAGAAGCTCTATCTGTTTGTTGTTATACACTCTGCTCATAGCGGTAGTATACCGAATCGAAGCGGTTTCTTCTTCCCCTCCCTAAGGGAGAGGCAACCAGCCGACGATAACCGCCCATGTATGGAGAAAAGGCCTGCTTTATCAGTAACGGAGGTATCCGATCGGCGGATACCTCCTATCTGTTCAATGCAATCTGATTATTGTAGCGAGGGCGGTGTAAAGGGGATAATCCACCCTTCGGCGTCCTGGGCCAGAGCCGGGAAGGAGAGCAAAAACATCTCTCCTTTTTCCTTGATATGAAAACTGAGCTTTTTAGCGGCTATCTCATTGTACTGCTTATCGTAGATGGTAACCGTTGCCTTATGACCTTTCCCCGGAACAAGGACCATATCACGATCCCGGGGATAAAGCTCGACAGGCTCGTGATGGTCTATCCGGACCGTTACCATCTCCAGTGCCTGATAGCTGATACCGTCGATCTCCATATCTTTATTATCGAGCAGGAGGGTGTAGCCTTTGCCGTTTGTATACAGCAATACGGCAATAAGTACGACTATGATGAGCCCCGCCGAGCGGACGAGAAGTTTTCGTTTTATCACGCTTCTGCCTCCTCTGTAGGGCTGTCGCCTCCTTGCAGGCCTGCCCTTGCCCGTTCCTGCTCTTTCAGCCGTTTCCATGCGTGCAGTACCAGGGCTATGGAGATGACACCGTAAGAGATAAATACCCTGAAATACTCACCGAGCATTGCGGAACCGATGAGGTTCTTACCTGCCATGGGACTGACGATGAACATCAGGTGGAAAAGAATAACGCCGAGAAAGACGTTTCCGATTTTCGCTTTGCTCACCGTTGCCCCGCCGATAAGAATGGCTGCGATGGAAAACATGCCGATCTGCTCATGGCTGTTATAGGTATTCATGGTTCCGATGTTTTGCAGATAAATGACCTGCCCGATCCCCGCCAATACGGTTGAGATGATAATAGCGGTGATTCTCGTCTTTTCCACGGCGATTCCCGCGGCATCGGCCACGGCCATATCCTGACCGATGGCCCTCATGTCCTGGCCAAGTTTTGTCTTCTTGAACCAGAGGATGAAAAGACAAAGCAGGGTTATAAACATGAAGGTTGCAAGCGGAACATTAATGCCAAATATCTTAAGGGGAATGAGATTATCCATTACCTGCCGCACATTGATCAGGTTTACGGCATTTCTGATACCGTAGCCCCTGCTGAGCACTAAGGCATTACTTCCGATCTTAATGACACTTCCCATGCCGTAGAGGACGATCAGCTGATAAATGCCGTTTGCAAAGAAAGCAAGAATGAAACTGGTGACCATCTCCCGACCTTTTGCCTTGTTCAGGATTTGTCCCGTGGCATAACCGAAGATAAGGGACATGGGGATCGAGAGAATCATAGCCAGGAAAAGTCCGTTTAGGCCGATGATGTTCCAATCTGTGACGAAGATCAGGGCGATCTGGCCTGCCATGGCCCCGAGGGTCATCCCGAAATTGAGCCCCATACCGGCCATAATGGGAATGATCAGGCTCAAAACAAGGAAGCTGTTACGAACCAGTCTGGTTATCAGTTCCTGGATAAGATATCCTGCGGAGAATCCTGAAGCCGGAATGGCCAGTATACTGATGATAATAAAGAGTGTGGGAACCGGATATTCGGAAATGAGAAGCTTCGCCTGTTTGAGGAGAGATCCTTTGGGAGCGCTTGTCGTTTTTCTTTCTTTCATCATCTACCCCCTGCTTCCGCTTCGAGTGACTCTGGTGAGAGCGTAGAGGATCATGCCGTTTGATACGATGATCCTGATTACTTCCGACATATCGGTGTTGATGATGCTGTTCATGACCGACGGCGTCATGGTAAGTATCCCCTGAAAGAGAAAGGTTCCGATCAGGACATTGTAGATGGATGCCTTATGGACGCTGGCTCCGCCGATGAGGATGGCGGCCACAGCCGGAAATGCCATATAGAAGGGGCCCATGTAGAGCTGAATGAATCCGAAGCTTTGCTGGTAAACCAGGATGCCGACGCCTCCGAGCCAGGTGGACATCATGACGCTTATGGTCCGCATTTTATCCACGCTGATGCCGGCTGCCCGTGCATAATCGGGATTGGAACCGACGGCTGTCATCGCGGTACCGGTTTTTGTATGAAAAAAGGCCCAGACAAGAAGACATATTACGGCAAGAAAGAGGATCATGCCTGTGGGAAAAGAAAAGTCCTGTCCGATATGAACGGCAAGGAAGTTATTGAGAACGTGAAGGTAGAATCCCTCGGTGCTGATGGTGGTACGAAGACCTTCTCCTCCGTAGCCCCACACCATGGTGGGACTTTTGAGCGGCAAAAGAAGCCACATCATGCACATAAATGCGACCGAGGAAAAGCCGACGTAGGTGGCGATAACCATTTCGTTCCCCTTAACGCGGTTGAGGAGTTTGCCATAACCAAAACCGAACAGCAGGGCAAAGGGGGTTGTAATGGCTATAGCCGTCAGAAAAGCGGGAAACCCGGTTATCCCGAGCTCGATGGTGAGGACCGCACCGAGTAGGCCGCTGATAATTCCTAAAGGAAGGCCGAAGTTGAGGCCGCAGCCCGACTGTACCATGGGAACCATGGCGAGAACCATAACCCCGTTCATGCCGAAACGGATCAGCGTGTCGCTGATAGAGGTCGATACCTTGACCTCTACAAAGGGAGCGGCAATAAAAAGGGTAAACAAAAAGATTGCAATAATGATGCGTGGCCATCCGACCCGCTCTATAAATGTTCGTATCGATTCCATAGTGCTATACCTCGGCTTGTGCGCGTCGACTGCGGCCGATCATCATCAGCCCGAACTCTGTCGATTTCTCGGTAGCCGGCTTGATTCCTCCGATCCGTCCTTCATCGACAATGGCAATACGGTCGCAGAGGCTCCGAAGCTCTTCGAGCTCCGAAGATACCATGACAACGGTTATTCCGTTTTCCCTGTTGTAGCGGCGAATGGTGTCGAGAACCAATTTTTTCGCTCCGACATCGATGCCTCTGGTGGGTTCTGATACAAAAAGCAGCTTCGGTTTCACTGCAAAGGCCTTTGCAAGGCAGACTTTTTGTTGATTCCCACCGGATAATTCCACCGCATGTTGCCATGGGCCTGTACAGCGAATCTGGAGTGACTCTATGTATTCCTGGGCAAGATCTTCGATTGCCTTGTCGTCACGCCATTTTATGAGCCCCCCCAGGATCGGTTTGATGAAGCGATCCTGGGTCTGCATTGCCGTAAAGGCAATATTCCAGTCCAGCGGCTCTTCGAGCAGTAAGCCGACTCCTCGTCTGTCTTCACTGACGAAGCTCATCCCCGCCATCAAAGCCGCGTTGGGATCGTTGAGAACTACCGGCTTCCCTTCGAATGTAACGATACCGCCGGCTTTGTAGAGGCCCATGATCCCGTTCGGGATGCCGAGTTTTCCCTGACCTGCCAGGCCTCCTATTCCGAATATTTCACCGCTTCGTACCGAAAAGCTCACATCCCGGACCGTTTCTCCCGGCATGTCGACCCAGAGGTGCTTCACCTCCAGGACCGCTTCTTCCTTGAGTTCCGACTCGCGCGACACCGGTGCATAACCTTCGAGACTTCTGCCTACCATTGCCTCGGCAATCTGTTCGACACTTGTTTCTGTTACATGTTTCTCTTCTACGATTTCTCCGTCCCGCAGGATCACGACTTTATCACAAAGGGCGATGATTTCATCCAGCCTGTGGCTGATGAAGATGACTGAAATTCCTCGTTTTGCAAGGTTGCGTACCGCCGAGATCAGAATTTCGGCCTCCGATTCGGTGAGGACAGCCGTAGGCTCGTCAAGTACCAGAAGTTTAATCTGCTTACGTGCGAGTTCTCTGGCGATTTCGGTAAATTGTTTGTGTCCGACAGGCATTTCGCTCACAGGCATATCTTCGTCGAGGTCGATTCCCAGAAGCCTGATAGCTTCCAGTGCCCGTTTTTGCATATCCTCTCTGTCCAGAGTCCTCATCCTGTCGTTAAAGATTTCAACAAGAAAATTGTATCGGGTTGATTCTCGATTAAGCAGAATGTTTTCCGTTGCGCTGAAGCCGGGAATGAGGCTGAACTCCTGGTGTACCATACCAATTCCCGCCTTGAGGGCGTCAAAAGGGCTCTGGAAGGAAACCTCTTCACCTTCAAGAAGTATTTTCCCACCGTAGCCACCGGTTTCACGGATGACACCCATTCCGAAGATAATCTTCATCAACGTGGTTTTTCCTGCCCCGTTTTCTCCAACCAGCCCGAGGATTTCTCCCCTTTCAAGATTGAAGCTGACATCGGTGAGCACTTGGTTACCGAAAAAATCTTTCGTTATCGAGCGCAGCTCAAGAAGCGGCGTAGTGTTCATTGGATTGCTCCTATAGGAAGAAGCGATATCCCGCCGAAGCCGACGAGATATCGCATTGCATTGTTCCACATGCAAGAAAGAGAACTTACTTTACTGTAAAGTATTTTTCCGGAACCTTGATATCGGTCGTATGCATGTAACCCCTTCCCATGACGTAGGTGTCCTGGTAGATGAGAACATGGTTTTTGGCCCGAACCCCGGTGTTTGCGTCGGTGTAAAAGGAACCGTTCCACTGTGCGTCGGGTGTATACTTATTATAAGCACTCATCAGATCGGGGAGACTCGTGAGCTTGGCATCGCCTTCGATGACGCGCTTTGCCAGTTCGCCGAGGCCTGCGGTCGTCGTATAGCCGTAGGAGTAAGCCCACGTTCCGAAGCGGCCGGCTCCTCCCTTCTCGACGATGGTCTGTTCAACCTTTTTGAGAATGGCGGGGAAATCACCCTGTTCGGCGGAAAGGTCGATTCCGAGGGCTCCGGGATAACCCATCAGGGGACTCGGGAGGTCTGCCTCGACGAAGTACCCGCCGTACTCGATCAGCTGCTTAAGCAAAGGTTCGGTATGGGCATCGTTTGTACAGAAAAAGGCGGTGTCCTTTCCGTATTTATCAACCCAGGCCGGAACTTTTTCAAGAATGAACTGCTGCGCACCCGCAACACCGACGTCGCTGGTCGGATCGGGAGCGGTCTCAAAGACGAATTTCAGACCGAGATCGTTACAGGCCACTTCCATGATGGCCCGGCGACGTGCCAGGGTCTCATAGCTCATGTGGCGGGGAAAGGAAATGTGGACGAAGGTTTTCGCACCCATCTCCTTGGCCGTGTGGATAATGAGGTATCCACGGGCGACAAAGTCGTTGTTTACCGCAAGGTCTGCAGCACTCTCGATAACAAGAGGGTCTTCGTGGGCTTCACCTGCGATCAAAAGGATATCGGATCGCTTTTCCTTTACCCGGCGGAAAGCCTCGGTGGTTCCAGGGATGGCCTGGTTAACCACGATTGCTTTCATGAGCGGATCATCCGCCAATCCCACGATCTGGGTGATGGTGGTTTCCATTTCCTGCATGAAATTGTCGGGGTAGGTGATGTGCTGAATCATTCCGCCGTCGGCGACGGCACCGTACTCCTCGATGAGCCGTTCGGCCCCGCGCAGGTCGTCCTCTGACTGGGAAACCGTTCCCGTTACAACGCCGATATGAAATGCGGCGCCTTCGCTGCCTGTTGCGGCAGCCTGCTCCTGGTTCCCGCCGGCAAATAGCATACCGGTCGCCAGAAGTAAGCAGGCAAGGATAATAAGACTTTTCTTCATCCTCTCCTCTCTCCTTTTTCTATTCTTTGATATCTGCGTCGAACCGACGCACCTTCGTAAAACGAAGTAATACGCAGACTTAAGGTTCATTTTACCACGGGAGTAGTGTCCGTCAAGAAAAAGGAGAATATTATGAGCACCGTGGCTATGTGCAGTTTGTCCTTACTTCGTCCCAAATTGTATGCACTTGTACATTGAGAAATCATTTTTATGCAGATAAAATGAATCAATATACAATTTTATTTGCAAGGTTGGCAGGAATGTTGATTCGACAAATCACGGAGCTCTTCGATATTCTCGATGCTCCAAGTGCTTCTGGTGAAAGGGTTAAGGCTCTTTTTTTAGATCACGGAGCCCAAGATGTTAATGTGCGCCGGGTCCAGGGCGAAAAGGGACATACTGACTGTATTTTAATTACAATACAAGGCCATAGGGGAAAGAGCCGAGGGGGAAATATCCCCACATTGGGTATAATAGGCCGCTTGGGAGGGCTTGGCGCTCGCCCGGATATGACCGGCTTTGTGTCCGATGGCGACGGAGCTTTGGCTGTTTTGGCTTGTGCTCTCAAATTGGTTGAGATGAAAAGAAATGGTGATGGCCTTGCCGGAGATGTTATGATCTCCACTCATATCTGTCCCAATGCGCCAACGCTTGAACATTTTCCCGTTCCCTTTATGGATTCTCCCATCAATATGGATCAGATGAACGATGCCGAAGTGAATGAACAGATGGATATGATCATTTCTGTCGACACTACCAAGGGCAATGAGATTGTAAACCATACCGGCATTGCACTATCTCCCACGGTAAAGGAGGGCTACATCTTGCCGGTCAGTAACGATCTCCTTCAGGTCTACAAACGTGTTACAGGCCATCTTCCGGTGATACTGCCGCTCTCTATTCAGGATATTACTCCGTATGCGAATAATCTTTCCCACATAAACAGTATCTTGCAGCCGTCTACTGTTACGAAAGCACCTGTTGTAGGGTTGGCTATAACCTCACAAACAGCGATTGCCGGCTGTGCAACCGGAGCATCGCATGTTTCCAGCGTCGAACAAGCGGCCCGTTTTTCTGTTGAGGTGGCAAAAGATATCGGTAAGGGAATATGTCACTTTTATTCAGAGGAAAATTTTCTGAGCTTGCATGAAAGGTATGGCAGCCTGAGCAGGTTTCAAACAAGTGGTGATAGTCATGATTGAAAGTCCGTAAAGGCTTGCAAATAAAAGGAGGAAGAACAAATGAAGAAAAGGTTTTGGCTGGCTTTGTGTATTCTTATGCTTATGGGTGTGCACCTGCTTCTGGCACAGGGCAACGGGGAACATGCGAATACCGAAACACAACCCCCCAAAGGTTCATCGATTTCCAGAGGAGATAGAGGGAATGTCTTAACTATTGCCCTTTCTGCTTCTCCCAAGAATCTTGATCCAATAAAGTATACAGGAGTGTATGAGGGCAACATCATTCGTAATGTTGCCGATACCGTTGTACGGTACAATAAAGACTTGTCTGCAATCGTACCTTCGCTGGCCACCGAGTGGTCGGTGAGCGATGACGGTACCGTGTATACCTTCAAACTTAGAGACGATGTCTATTTCCAGCCTGGTACCTATCAGGATGGGAAAAAGATGACCGCTGCCGATGTGAAGTTTTCTTTGGAACGATCGGCCGAGAAATCGGCGATGAACCGCCTGGGGATGCTCAAATCTGTCGAAATCGTAAACGATTATGAGATCAAATGCCACCTCGACCACCCTAATGCCGCTTTTCTGACCGTACTGACGGATGCGGGAAACGTTATCGTTTCTCCTGAAGATGCCAAGGGCTGGGGAGAAAGCTTTGGTGCTCATCTTGTAGGTACAGGGGCATTTTCCCTTTCTGAGTTTAAGCCTGATCAGGAAGCAATTCTCAACAGATTCGATCATTATTGGGGGCCTAAACCGAACCTCGACGGTGCTATTTTCAAATTCATTACCGATGCCGCTCAGATGACCAACGCCTTACGGAGCGGTGAAATCGATGTTGCGACCGATCTCGGCGGTGAGAATGTGAAGGTCGTTTCCGATGACCCCAATTTGGTGCTTGATGCTGTTCCGGGACTCCACGTTGCATATGTTTACATGAATCTGATGCATGGACCTACCGCCGATAAGAGGGTCAGGGAGGCCATCATAAAGGCCATCGATATTAATGCATTGATTAAGGGGGTATACCCCTACAATGAGGCTCAGCGTGCCTATCTGCCGCTGCCTCCTGGATCCTGGGGATACGATGCTTCTCTGGAAAAATTGATTCCTTCCTATGACCCCGAAGGGGCAAAGAGCTTATTGAAAGATGCCGGTTATCCCGATGGTTTTCATATCGATGTTTATGTTGCCAACAAGCCTGCCAGGGTGAAGATGTGTACCATTCTTCAGGCCTATCTAAAAAAGAACCTGAACGTTGATTTGGAGATAAAGACTGCTGAATGGGGAACGTTTAGTGAAGTTGCATCCAGTGGAAAGGCCGGGATGTACGCCATGTCATGGACCTGGTATCCTGATCCCTTTTTCTTCCTTAACAAGATGTTCCACAGTTCGGAAATCGGAGCGTTAGGGAATGGACAGGGATTCAACAACCCCGAGGTCGATATGCTCCTCGATAAGGCCCTCACGGTGCCGGATCTTGAATCACGAAAGGTTCTGTATCAGAAGGCCCTGAAACTGATCGTCTCCGAATATCCACGGATAGATTACTCCAACGAGAAGGTTATCTATGGTTTCAATCCGTCGGTTAAGGGCTTTGTTGTAACGGCTGACAATTCAATTGATCTTGTTTCACCTGAGGTGAACGTCTATCTGGAAGATTAGTACATCATGATCGGAATAGTTTTAAAAACTTTCGTTCGGCGTTTGTGGCAGCTCATTCCGATCCTTCTTATTGTTGCTACCATTATCTTTGTTATTACAAGGATGATTCCCGGAGATCCTGCGGTTACCATGTTGGGACCGCAGGCCTCCGCGGAAGCTGTACAAAATCTTAGAGAAGAACTTGGTTTGGATCAGAATATTTTTGTTCAGTATGCAATCTATTTGAAGGATGTTGTACAAGGTGATTTTGGGACCTCGTATGCATATAATGAGCCTGTTACCACACTTATTTGGAAGCGATTTCCCAATACCGTATTGCTGAGTCTTTTTGCCCTGGTATTGGCATTGCTTATCGGTATCCCTGTGGGAGTAGTTTCTGCTACGCGACAGTATTCGATTTTTGATTATGTATCGATGGTTCTCGCCCTTGTGGGGGTATCGATGCCGATATTTTGGCTTGGTTTGATGCTTGTTCTTGTATTCAGCGTCAACCTCGGATGGCTACCTTCTTTGGGGATGGGAAGCCTCGCAAAAGGCCTCGGTGATGTTTTTCGGCATCTGCTTCTTCCTGGGTTGTGCATTGCGACGATTCCCATGGCAACCTTTGCAAGGATTACTCGTGCGAGCATGCTGGAGGTGGTGAACCAAGAGTATATCAAGGCTCTCAGGGCGAGGGGTATCCGTGAATATTTGGTTATCTGGAAGCATGGCCTCAAGAATGCCTTACCACCAATCATCACCGTCATTGGACTCCAGGTTTCCTACTTGCTGGCTGGTGCAATCTTGACTGAAACGATTTTCAGCTGGCCGGGTATGGGAAGGTTGATCTATGACGCAATAGAAAATCGGGATTATCTCCTTATCCAGGGCACCGTTCTCTTTGTTGCTTTCATTTATGTAATGATCAACCTGTTCGTTGATATTGTGTACATCATCGTAAATCCAAAGATCTCTTATGCGAAACAAGGCTGACCTGCTATGAAAAAGAGTATGAAAAGGAAAGAAGGCAATGCAAACAGTGTATGGAAGATGCTTTCTAGAAACAAAACGGCCCTGATCGGACTTGTCATAGTTTTGATGGTAGTTGCAATGGCCCTGTTTGCTCCATGTATCAGCCCTTATGACCCCGATGCGATGGACCTTTCCTATATGTTTTCCAAGCCGGGAACGGCTGGCCATCTTCTTGGTACCGATGAGTTTGGACGTGACCTTCTCAGTCGTATGATTTACGGAGCCAGAGTTTCCATCGCCGTTGCGTTTGGCGGGACCATAGTGGGAGGGGGGCTTGGCATTATTCTGGGGCTCATATCCGGTTTTAAGGGAGGGGTAGTCGATTCTGTGATTATGCGTTTTATCGACGGTATGTTTGCCTTCCCCTTTGTCCTTCTTGCGATTGTACTTATGACGGTCTTGGGAAGCGGACTGCGCAATGTGATACTGGCCATCGGAATTGCCAATATCCCGGGTTGTGCAAGGCTTGTCAGAGGACAGGTCCATGTGGTTAAAAACGAGGAATACTGTAAAGCGATTGAAGCCCTCGGCGGATCGGAATGGCGATTATTGTTTCACCATATCCTTCCCAATATTCTTTCTCCCGTTATTGTTTTCATCACCTTAAATATTGCCAGTGCCATTATTTCCGAAGCGGCTTTAAGTTTTCTTGGGCTTGGTATCCAGCCTCCGCAGGCCTCCTGGGGAAATATATTGAGAGCGGGGAAAGATTATCTTAATACGGCCCCCCATATTGCCACGATTTCCGGGCTTTTTATCCTGCTGAGTGTGCTTGGATTCAACCTTTTAGGGGATGGAATTCGTGATGTGCTCGATCCGAGAATGAAGAGGTAGGGTATGGAGACAAACGAGAAAGATCCGTCGGTCGTTTTATCCGTAGAGGAGCTCCGTACCTACTTTTTTATGATGGCCGGCGTTGTAAAAGCGGTAGATGGCGTGAGTTTTTCTTTGCGAAAGGGTGAAACTCTCGGCATTGTAGGAGAGTCCGGTTCCGGAAAGAGTATGACGGCTCTCTCCATCATGAACTTGATCCCAAAGCCTTCTGCAAAAGTTGTGGGCGGACGGATCATGTTCGAAGAAAAGAATCTACTTGAACTTAAACAAAAAGAGATGGAAAAAATCAGAGGAAAAGATATTTCCATGATTTTTCAAGATCCTATGACCTCCATCGATCCTGTTTTTCCGATCGGTAAGCAGATGATCGAGGTGATTCGATCGCATATGAATCTCACTCCTGCACAAGCCAAGGAGCGTGCATTGCATGCTCTCCGGCTGGTGGGTATCCCCGATGTCGAAAAGCGTTTTTATTCGTATGCCCATGAATTTTCGGGAGGAATGCGACAAAGGGTTATCATTGCTATGGCGATTGTATGTGAATCAAAGCTTATCATCGCCGATGAGCCCACTACCGCTTTGGATGTGACGGTCCAGGCACAGGTTCTTAATCTATTGAAGGAACTTCAAAAGCGGCTGGGAACTCCGATGATTCTCATCACCCATAACATCTGTGTGATATGGGAGATGTGCGATACCGTTATGGTGATGTACGCCGGCAAGACCGTGGAGCATGCCTCCGTTGCTTCCCTCTATGAGACTCCCCTTCATCCATATACCTGGGGGCTATTGGATTCGGTCCCGCGGCTAAATCAGGATACAAGTAAGCCGCTGGCAGTCATAGAAGCCATTCCCTCTGAAGAAGAAAGTACAGGTGATTCCTGCTGCTTCTATGATCGATGCCCGTACAGAAAAAAAATCTGTCTTGAGAAAAGTCCACGTCTGAAAGAGCTTTCGAAAGGACATTTTGTGGCTTGTCATTTACAGGAATCTCAAGAGGTGATGCTGAAAAGAGAAGGAGGCTCGAATTGAGAGATGCACTGTTACATATCGAGCATCTAACTACCGCATATACGTTAACAAGTAAAAATCTTTTTGAAAAGAAAAAGGTGCTGAAGGCTGTTAACGATGTTACTTTCCAGATTTTTAAGGGGGAAACCTTAGGGGTGATCGGAGAATCCGGTTGCGGAAAATCCACCCTTGGGAAGACTATTTTACATATCGTCAAACCGGCTTCCGGGACCGTGTCGTTTCGTGATGAGAATATTACGGCCAAGACAACGGCCGAGATGAAGCCCTTCCGAAAGAAGATGCAGATTATTTTCCAAGACCCCTATTCTTCCCTTGATCCCAGAAAAACGGCCTTTCAGTTGATAGAAGAACCGATGATCATTCACCGGATGTATAATAAAGCGGCTAGGAAAGAACGGGTTTTTGGGCTCCTGGAAGATGTCGGCCTTAAAAAAGAGCATGCTTTCCGTTATCCCCACGAATTCTCCGGGGGCCAGCGGCAGAGGATTAATGTGGCCAGGGCCCTTGCTCTTGAGCCTGAATTTATTGTCTGTGACGAACCTGTATCGGCCCTTGATGTTTCTGTTCAGGCCCAAGTCCTGAATTTATTAAAAAATATTCAGCAAAAGTATCATTTTACCTATTTGTTTATATCTCACGATCTTAGTGTCGTGAAGTACCTAAGCGATAGGCTCCTCATTATGTATTTAGGATATATCGTGGAAGAGGGGACCGCGAGGGCCATCTATCAGGAGCCTTGCCATCCCTATACCAAGGCCCTTTTCGCCTCGATTCCTCCGGAAAGTCCTTTTGAAAAGAAAAAAGAGGCTGCCCTTTCTGGAGAGCTTCCCAGTCCCTTAAACCTTCCCGCTGGCTGCCCACTGTCGACGCGTTGCCCGCTCAGTAGGGATATTTGTCGCGAGAAAAAGCCTGAATTGCTTGCCATTGATGAGGAGCATCGAGTGGCCTGTCATTTTCCAGAGGAGGGAAAAGTATTATGGGCATAGAAGATCAAAAGAAAGCTGTATGGATGCTTGTGCAGGAAAGGAAAGAGGAGCTTATCGGCCTTTGTTCTGACCTGCTTCAGATCCCCAGCGAGAATCCACCGGGAAATGTAGCCGCTATTGTATCGTATATAACGGCCTATCTCGAGAAAAGTGGAATATCGTTTCAGATTGTTGGCCCCGATGAAGGTCATCCCATTGTGATTGCCCATATCGGAGATACGGCAGGAAATGAGCTTGTATTTAATGGCCATTGCGATGTCGTCCCGGCCGGTGATCGAAGCCAGTGGGATTTCGATCCCTATAGTGGCGAGGTGACGGAGAAAAGGATACGTGGACGAGGTGCCTCGGACATGAAATGCGGTCTTGGTGGGGCCCTGTTTATCATGAGACTTCTGGCGGAAAAGAATACCAAGCTGAAGGGGACATTAACTCTCCATATTGTTCCCGATGAGGAATCTGGCGGACGATTGGGTACAAAATGGCTTGTGGATCAGGGCTTTACTCAAGATACCTTTGCCTGTGTCGTGGCAGAGCCGACCTCTTCCGACAATTGCGAGGTGGGACAGAAGGGGTCTCTGCAAATACGTATCAAGATAAAAGGCAAATCTGCCCATGGAAGTCTGGGGAAATACAAGGGTGATAATGCGATACGCAGAATGGCCGACCTTGTTACAAGACTCGGTGTCCTTGAAGAGATGACAGGACGATACACTGAGGAACAGCTACCGGTCCTCGCCGATTCAAAGCGGATTGCTTTTACGGCCCAGGGAGGAAGCCCTGGTGTTGAAAATATTATCGACCACGTTACCGTTAACCTTGGTACCATTAAGGGTGGGACAAAAACAAATATGGTTGCCGATTATTGCGAGGCCGAGATAGATGTTCGAGTCCCCATCGGCCTTCCCGTGCAGGAAGTTCTGCACACATTCTATTCCATTGTAGAGGAGATCGGAATTCCTGAGATCGGATATGATATCAATTGGAATTCTGAAGCAAATTACACAGATGTTAACGAACCACTTATTCAAAAGGTAGTTGATAACGCCAACGCTGTGTGGGAAAGTTCCATTACTCCTGCCTACCAGTGGGCATCCAGCGATGCCCGCTATTACCGAGAGGCCGGTATCCCGACTGTCCAGTATGGTCCTGCAAATACCGTTGGAATCCATTCTTATAATGAAGATGTAGATATTGAGGATGTGGTGAATTCGGCTAAGGTTTATGCAGGAGTGATCCTTGATTTGATTGGCTGTGAGGAATAGAAAATGGATACGGTAATCGAGGGCGGGCTTGTTTTTGACGCCGAGCATGGGAGCTATGCTAAGCAAGACCTGGTAATACGGGAAGGGCGTATTGCTTCGCTTTTGCCTGAGGGAGAGGGGCCATCCTCCCTTGACGGAAAAGCGGTCAGGATTGTAGACGCCAGGGACCGGTTTGTCCTTCCCGGACTGATTGATGCCCATAGTCATATGGGCATGTGGGTCTCTCGTCCCCTTGGAAATGATTGCAATGAGTGTTCCAATCCCATGACACCTGGGGTACGTGCCATCGACGGGATTAATCCCAGAGATCCCGATTTTCAAAAGGCTCTGCAGGCCGGTTTTACCACCATGATGCTCACTCCCGGAAGCGGTAACCTGATCGGGGGGCAGGCGGCCACCCTTCGGCTCTGCGGAAAGACGGTCAGGGATATGACATGGCAGCCCTACAGTGCTTTGAAGGCGGCCCTTGGAGAGAACCCTATATCCGTTTACGGCCCTGTTGGAAAAAGTCCTGCAAGTAGAATGGCCAATGCCGCTCTTCTGGAAGAAACCTTGGCTTGTGCCTGGGAATATAGCAAAATATCCGAGGCGGACCAAAATGATGCCTATTGGGATATATTTCTTCCGCTTTTTCAGAAGCTTGTCCCTTTAAAGATACATGCCCACAGGGCAGACGACATTCTGACAGCCATACGAATCGTGGAGAAGTTTCCCATCCGGTATACCCTCGATCATTGTACCGAAGGCTACCTGATTGCCGATGAATTGGCAGCCCGGAATGTCCCGCTTCTTGTCGGACCTCTTTTTATGTTCAAAACAAAGGATGAGTTGAAGAACAAATCTGAATATAATCCCGTCAGCCTTGTCGAGCGGGGATGCTCTGTCTCTCTTATCTCCGATCATCCTTTTGCAGGGACCATGTTTCTTCCTGCTCAGGCCGGACTGCTTGTAAAAGCGGGACTTCCTGAACAGGAGGCGTTAAAGTTGTTGACCATTAATCCGGCACGGGCCTTGGGGCTGGATCATGAAATCGGAAGTCTGACTCCTGGAAAGCGGGCCGATGTCGTTCTCTATCAAGGGAATCCCCTGGAGATCAGGTCTTGTTGTACCATGACCATGATGGATGGCGTTGTCATTTATAATGCCGAGGAAGAGAGAATACGATGCTGTTAAAAAACGGAAATATTTACACTGCTGAAAATGATTGTCCTATCGAGGCCGATATGGTGATAAGCGATGGTAGGATAGAAGAAATCGCCCAAAAGATTCCTGATAATGGTACCTATGGGGAGGTCCTTGACCTCCAGGGAAAGGCTCTTCTTCCGGGATTCATAGATATCAGCACCTGCCTTGGCATTGTGGAGGCCGGAAAGCGAATAGAAGAAACGAACCAGACGGATAAAACCAACCGCTTCACACCGAATTTTCGGATGATAGACGGTGTGTACTGGCAGGACGACTATTTTAGAAAAGCCGCTGAGAACGGGGTGACCACCGTGGTCGTAAACTCAAAGTATGAAAGCCCGCTCGGCGGACAGAGCTGTGCAGTTAAGACCGGAGGGGAAGGCGTAACTTGTAATCGGATACTATCATCATATATAGACATGCATGGCACCCTGGGAAATCGTGTTAAAAACAATTACGACACCTTACGGGTTTCTCCTCTTTCACGTATGGGAATTATGCGCGGAATTCGCGATGTGCTTTTGCAGAAGAATACCCGGGAGCCCGGTTCTGTACGGCAAAGAACTTCGGCGACGAGTGATGTTGGAGAAGATGGTCCAATTCGTTCTCTTATGACGAAGGATAAACCTCTGAAAATGACGGCTTCTTTATTTCAGGACATCCAGGCGCTTATTGATCTTTCCGATGAATTGGGGATACGTGTTATATTGGATGAGGGTACCGAATCCTATATGCTCATTGATGAATTAAAGGAGCGTATGATTCCGGTGGTCCTTGGTTCTCTTTTGGAAGAAACCTCTCGGGAGGAACTTTCCAATCGTCGTGACGATATCGGTGTTATGTTGGAAAAGGCGGGGCTCCCTTTCTGCTTTTCTACCCACCATCCTCACGTTTCGATAGAGTTGTACCACATGTCTGCTTGCCTTCACATTCGTAACGGTGTATCTGAAACGGCGGCATTAAAGGCCATGACTATACATCCCGCCGCTGCCTTGGGACTAAGCGACCGCATTGGTTCTTTGCGCAAGGGTAAAGATGCCGATATCCTTGTTTTTGATGGCGATCCCTTTAGGAGTTTGACGCCCCTTTTGTTGACCATCATTAATGGTCGGGTCATCTATGAGAACCGAAAAAGGGATTGAGCGAATGATGATTATTCTTGCTTTAAAAAGCCCTTCATGATGAGATCTAGGGTTTCTCCCAATTGTAAAACAAGCCTACCCCTGCTGCTTCTGAGGGAGAATCCTAGAATTTCTTCAATCTTTTCTATGCGTTGATAAAGAGTGTTTCGATGGATGTTCAGTGCGTTTGCTGCCTGTTTCATGTTGTAGTTGTGCTCAATTAAGGCCTTGATTGTTTCTCTCAGGAGATCATCCTTGTCTCTGTCATGGATGTCGATAAGTTTTATCGTATTTGCAAATAGGCGATGAAGGATTGGATTATCGACCTGATCGTAGAGTAAGTGGTAGATCAACAGATCATCATAACTGCAAAATTTCTTGTTTTCTTTAAAGATCAGTCTCGCCATTCGTACACTGAATAGGGCATCGTTATAGGCCTTTTTTAGGTCGTAAAGGTTCCCGTATGCCCTGCTGACGCCTATCATGCAGGAGAAACCTTGAAGATGTTCCTCTATTCTTCTGATAAGCTTATTATACTTTGTTGTCAGCGATTCATCTTTTTCATTGTCTTTGACATGAATGCAGATAATTTGTGTGTGATCATAAATGGAAACATCTTTTGGAAAAAAGGCCGCGATGATATTGGTAATACGATTTACAAAGACCTGGGGAACGGAATAGTTTGTTGTTGCATCTATTCCGTCGGGAAAAATGCGGAGGATCCAGACAAAACGATTGAGGGTATATTGAATATCATAAAGGTCGGCTTCTCCTACCAGGGTCCTGTCATTATTATAATAGCCGAACAAAACTCGCCAGAGAAACTCTTCCTTGCGCCGTTTTGAATTTATCCTCTTGTCGATTTCGACGGTGAGGTTCATGAGAATAAAGGGTATGATATCAATATATGTTTCCGAATTCAGATACATGGAAGGAAGTTCGGTTCGGAAAAAGATAACGCCCTGGCAGAAGGAATGTACAAAGAGGGGATATCCGAAATAATGATTTCCTCCGAAGCTAAAGCTCCTCGGACTGTAAGAATCCGTTTCCTGACTGGGGAGATTTTGGATCTCCCAGGCCCATTCTGAAAAGGGAGGCTCATGCTGTAATGGTTCCCTTCGATACCCTGGGCTGATCAGTGTTCCCAAAGAGAAAGAGAATATTTCACTCTCCGTCCCCAGCGTAAAATCAATCATACGGAGAATATTAATAAGTGAGCAGTTTTCATTTCGACTCAACTCTATGAGGTTTTCCTTGAGCTCTTTCATGAGTGCTGAAGGGGAAAAAAGTCCTCGAACATCCTCAATGGAGGCATATGCCCCGGGAATCGCAATATCATGTATGTATTGAACTATATCTTTGGATATCTCACTTCCCGGTTGTATAAGGATACAAATCCCCATTACCTTTTTTCCCCTCAGCGAAGTCAGGGAGGGGATAACATCATCCTCAGCGAGGAAGAGGGGGGGGAGAAAAACAATATCGCCTTCTTGTACCCAGTGTCCACCTTTGGGAAGGAATACTATGTGAAGATGTTTTTGGATGATGGTATCTGGGTCGAATGCACGTGCCGGATCGAACCAGTGTATTTTCGCCTGTTCCATCTGTTCCTTTTATGGGCAGATTAAATCAACGATGATCCTCATGATCATTGTCCGTGGCAAAATAATATGTTTCCTTGTTACCTCCTGCACTATCTGCCGCATCGCTTTAGAATACCCCATACAATCCATGATAATATAATGAATATCACTTTTTTTCGCTAAAGGTGTTAGGGCCGTTTGCCAGTGACCTTTTTCTTTTTGATAGGGTGACAAGGCAATCGGAACAGCTTTCACACCTGCTTGGGCCCATCGTGAAAGGGCCTCTTTTTTTTGCTCCTCCTCGGGAACAATAACACCAACAGGAGAGCCTGCACTCAAGGAACCGACAAGACCTTGTATAATGGGCTGGGGGACAAGTACGGGGACAGATGAAACGATATGAGGGAAAGGGGCAGTACACAAGATGAGGATGATATCGAGTTTTTTTTCTTCACGGGAAACGACTTCCTGCATCCTTATTTGGATTTTTTCATCGCTCAATTTTATTCCGCGACCGTCGCGCATTCGGGAAACCAATATAGACTCGTGGTTTGATGGGCCGTAACGCTTTTCAGCCTCGTCATAGGAGTACTCGTCCAAAAGACCAATTTCCCGAATGGTGATCGAATTACCGGTTATCTCTTTGATATCACCGCTTACATCGGTACGTGGAGCTTGTCCAATAGTAATGATGCCAAGTGTTGCCTTCATTATTCTTCCTCAAGGGACTTGATCAAAATCTTAATCATGGCTACATAACTCCACCATAGTATGTCCTTTTCTTGCTGGATATGCAAGAAACAGCAAACTGGTTTATAAGCTTGCCAGCCTAGCTAATTTTAGGTACTCTTTCTTCATGAAATTGGAAAAAGAGCGGATCATTTCCACAATCATGGATCAGGTCTATGAGGTACTCAAAGAAAACATTGTAAACGGGACCTTGGAACCTGGACAGCGTATTCAGGAACTTCAGATTGCCAAGGAACTTAACGTCAGCCGTTCACCGGTTCGCAGTGCTATTACGCGCTTGATTGGAGAGGGGCTTCTGGAAAGTATTCCGAACAAAAGCGTCTGTGTACGCAGATTGGGCGAACGCGATATCATTGAAGCCTACGAATTTCGCCTTATCGTTGAGCAGTATGCTGTTAGAAAGGTTATCGATCACTTCAATGATGAAATTAAGGGTCGCCTTAGCCAGTTTCGAATCGCTTTCAAAACTTATTCGAATATAGATCAGTTAGGTGACTATATGAGGATTGATTCGGAATTCCACGAATATATTGTGGTAGTATCCGGTAACAAGGTGATAAAAGAGGCCCTGGATAAGGTTTCTATGCTCATTAATCCCTTTCGTGTTTTTGCATTATCTAGTCCAAATCGTTTTTACGATTCTATCGAAGAACATACCGATATCGTTGATGCTATCCTGCGTCTCGATTCCAAAGCAGCGGTGGAGTTGTGCAGTAGACATCTCACGCTTGCCAAGGAAGCGATCCTTCGCCATCTGAAAGAAAAAAAAGAACCGGCTTCCATCTCTTCATAACCACTGCAACCCCCTTATTTTTGCGTCATTTGCTGTTTTGAACAGTTTTTTCCTGCCTTAATAAAGACCTTTATTGTGCATGGGTGGGGCAGGCGGAAGGTCGTAACCGGTGCTCAAGATAAAATTCCTGTACGGTTCCATGGTCCGTATCACGTTTTGTGTTACGGTTTCTATCTCTTCCGACGGGATTGATGTTCCTAACTGGAATCGAAGAGCATGTGTGAGTAATGCTGCGCAATGGTAAAGGCTAATTCGAGGGTTTGCTTAGCAACATCCTTTTTCAGGATTCCGAACACTACAAAAAGGCCACTCATCATTTTTATTTTTGAAATTTCTTTCGTTTTGTAGATCTTTTTTGAGAAAAACTTTGACAAAATAGAGATTACATGTATTATGTATACATAATACATTATAAATAATACGCATCGAGGTTTTGTGTGCATGAAAACGATTCATCTTCCATATGATAAGAAAACCCTCAAGGTCGACGTCTCGGATCTTCATATAAAGGCTCTTCTTACTCCGCAGCACCAAGAAGAAGGAAGTGTTATAAATGAATCGGAGCTTGTGAAACGTGCTTTGGAGCACCCTATCGGGACAAAGCGCCTTTCCGAAATGGCCGAAGGGAAGGACAGGGTTGTAATCATCACCAGTGACCATACCAGAGCGGTACCGAGTGGGATTACCATGCCTCTTCTTCTTGATGAGATACGGAAGGGTAATCCCTCGGCCGATATCACGATCATTATTGCAACGGGACTTCACCGAGGCATGACGAGGGAAGAAATGATCGACCGCTTTGGCAAAGAGATTGTGGAGCGTGAAAAGATTATCAACCACGATGCCTTTGAGAAAACGCAGTTTGTGAATCTCGGTACCCTTCCTTCGGGGAGTAAATGCGAGATCAACAGAATTGCGGTGGAGGCCGACCTTCTTGTGGCCGAGGGCTTTATCGAACCCCATTTCTTCGCCGGCTTTTCCGGCGGCAGAAAGAGTGTCTTGCCTGGGATCGCCTCTCAGGAGTGCGTCAATATCAATCATAGTGCCAAGGCCATCCAGCATCCCATGAGTGCCACCGGTGTGCTCGACGGTAATCCGATCCATGAGGATATGATCAAGGCGGCGAGACTTGCCGGCCTTGCCTGTATCCTCAATGTTCTGCTCGACGAGAAGAAGAAGGTGAGTGCCGCATTCTTTGGAGATGTGGATCAGGCCCACCGGGCCGGTTGTGCCCATTTGCTTTCAAGTTGTGGGGTTGATGCTGCCCCTGCCGATATCGTTATTACAAGCAACGGCGGTTATCCCCTGGACCAGAACCTCTATCAATGCCCTAAGGGGCTTGATGCGGCACGTGCCTGCGCGAAAGAGGGGGGCGTTATCATTCTCGTCGCCGCCTGTTCCGAGGGATTGGGAGGTGAAAATTTCGGTCGTCTTATGCTCTCCGCGCCACCTTCGCAGTTGCTTGAATCGATACTGGCGACCCCTCCGGAGAAGACCATTTCCGAGCAGTGGTGTGCACAACGCTTTGCCGATGCGCTTATCAAATACGACATCATTCTGGTAAGCCAGGGACTGGAACGGTCCCGGGTTGAGCAGATGAATTTTATCTACGCAGGAACCGTCGAGGAAGCACTGGATAAGGCCCTTGCCCTCAAGGGAAAGGATGCCTCCGTTACGGTGATTCCCGATGGCGTCGGCGTAATTGTAAGGAGATCTTAGCAATGCAGGAACAGGTAAAAGCGATTCAGAATCATCCCTTGGATAATGTGGCAACGCTTTTCGATACTGCCAAGGCTGAAACCCTTGTCATGGTCATAGACAAGAAAGGCGGCAGCAGCGAGGTGAAGGTACTGAATGATATTCCTTTCGGGCATAAGATTGCCCTCTCTCCCATCAAGGTGGGTGAACAGGTGACCAAGTATGGCGAAGAGATTGGTATTGCCACCAGGGATATCGCCGTGGGGGAGCATGTGCATATACACAATATCGACAGCATCCGGGGCCGTGGCGACTGGACAAAGGAAGGGGCAAAAAAATGAGTAGTTATATGGGATATCGCAGGAAAGACGGAAAGGTCGGTGTTCGCAATCATGTCGCCGTTATTCCTTCGGTGGTATGTGCAAACGAGGTTGTTGAGAGCATCGTACACAATACCGTTATGACTCAGGGGATCATCCACCATCAGGGGTGTTGCCAGACACCTCCCGACCTCGAGCGGGTGACCAATTGTCTTATCAAGATAGGCGAAAACCCCAATGTAGGTGCGGCCCTGATCGTGAGCCTCGGTTGCGAAGGTGTGGATACCGATCGCTTAGAAGCGGAAATTCGCGCTACGGGAAAACCGGTGGAGCGGATCAATATCCAGGAGCTGGGAGGCACCAGTGCGGCGATCCAGGCCGGGATCGACAAGGCTCAGAAGCTTATTAGGCAGATTTCCGGTTGCCAGCGGACCGAAATCGATATGTCGAATTTCGTCATGGGGATCAAATGCGGCGCCTCGGATACCACTTCCGGCGTTGCTTCCAATCCTGTTATCGGCTATGTCGCCGATAAGATCGTGGACCTCGGTGGTACCGTCATCTTTGGAGAGACCACGGAATTCATCGGGGCCGAGCATATTCTCAAGCGGCGGGCAAAGGACGAGAAGGTCGCTTCCGAGATCGATCGAATCGTTACCGAGATGGAAAATCGTGCAAAGGCGATCGGGGTCGATATGAGAAAGGGGCAGCCGACGCCGGGTAATATTGCCGGAGGTTTGAGCACCATCGAGGAAAAATCCCTTGGTGCAATCGTGAAGTCAGGAACGAAAACGATCGAAGGGGTGATCGGCTATACCGAAGCTCCCACGGGAAAAGGGCTTTGGATCAAGGATTCACCGGGCCGGGAAATCGAACTATTATCCGGTATGGCGGTTGGAGGAGCCCAGGTGATACTCTTTTCCACCGGTAGAGGGGCTCCTCAGGGGTTCCCTGTCGTTCCGGTGATAAAAATATGCGGTAATCCCGTTACCTATGATCGCATGGACAAGGATATGGATATTAATGCAGGAAAGGTTGTAACCGGTGAAAAGTCCATCGAGGAGGTTGGAGAAGAGACCTTCGACATGCTCATGCGTGTGGCTTGCGGGGAAACGAGCAAGGGTGAAGCAATCAAGTATACAAAGTCCATGGATTTCTATTGTTTAGGCCCGGTTATCTAAAAAGTTTTTTAGAAGGCTCTGTACAAAAGATGCGTACGACCTTTGTCCGGGGCCTTCTTATCATTACTAATTCATGGGAGTGTCCAACATGACAGATGCAAACGTGTTACGGGTGGTAATTGGTCTTGTTGTCGCCATCGGACTCATTCTTTACCTCGTAACAAGAACGAAAGTTCATGTCTTTCCGTCGATGATTATAGGTGCCCTCATTGCGGGCCTTGTTGCCGGACTGCCGCCTGCCGATGTACTTTCTGCGATCCAGAGCGGTTTCGGGGGGACCCTGGGGAGTATCGGTATTATCATCGGCTTCGGCGTGATGATGGGAGCCATTTTCGAAATCAGCGGCGCGGCCAAACGTATGGCGGTAACCTTTATTAAGCTTTTGGGAAAAGGAAAAGAAGATGTGGCAATGATGATTACGGGTTTTATTGTTTCTATTCCCGTATTTTGTGATTCCGCCTTTGTGGTTCTTTCTCCTTTGGCAAAATCACTCGCGAGGAATACCGGGCGCAGCCTTATCACCATCAGCTGTGCCCTTGGGACGGCTTTGCTCGTTACCCATTCGTTGATTCCTCCTACACCTGGCCCCCTGGCCATAACGAACTACTTCAAACTGGATATCGGGGTCTTTATGCTCTACAGCCTCATCGCGGCGATCCCCATTTCGATAGCCGGCTTGTTCTATGCCAAGTGGATCGGCAAAAAACTATTCAAGCTTCCCAGCCCCGAGGATTCTGCAGTATTGATCGACCGGCCCTATACCGAGGCTGAAATGGCCGAAGAGACCGCTGTTTCCGAATCTGACCTGCCTGGTACCTTTGTCTCGTTTGCCCCGATTCTTATTCCGATCGTCCTCATCCTGTTGAATACGGTAGGAAAGATGGTCGGCTTTAGCGATGGCATGCTGACGGTCGTCGGCACCATAGGCCATCCTGTTGTGGCCGTTGGTATTGGTGTCCTCATTGCAATCTACGGCCTTGCAGGCAAAATGGAACGAAAAAAGGTTGTCGATGTCCTTGATGATTCCATCAAACAGGCCGGTATTATTGTGTTTGTTACCGGAGCTGGTGGGGCCCTCGGTGCAGTTTTGAAGGCAAGCGGTGCCGGAAACCAAATCGCACAGGCCCTTGTCGCCGCCCACATCCCCGGCATCGTACTTCCGTATCTTATGGCGTTTCTCCTAAGAATAGTGACAGGATCCGCTACCGTGGGGATGCTTACCGCAGGTTCCATTTCTGCGCCTATTCTTCTTAGCATGGCCAATGTGAATCCCTATATTGCAGGACTTGCCTGCTGTATCGGATCCATCGGTATCACAAACCTTCACGACAGCTACTTTTGGGTGGTTAACCGAACAACCGGACTTACCGACGTAAAGGAGATGTTGTGGAACTGGTTTGGCGCGGTTCTTTCGCTTTCCGCAATGGGGGCGGTTGTGCTGTTTGTCATGAACGCAATCGTCTGATTAGGAGATCCTAAACGTTCTGTTTCGTATCAAAGCAATGAACATCGGCCCTCTTCTTATAGGGGGCCGATGTTTGTGTTCATACCTTCTTAAAACTCTTCGAAGTCATCATCGAGCTTATCTGGCCCTCCGGGGACGGGTTTGTCTCCCAATATCGCCGACATTGGAATACCTTTTACCGGCTTCGTCTCCTGCTTATCCTTCGCTTTTTCTTTCGCCTGGGAAGGCTGTGGTTTTGCCGGGACAATGCCTGTTTGCTCTCTTTTAGTAGTTGCAGGTTTCTTTATTTTCTTGGGTGCGGGAATAGATTTAGGCGGCGAAGGCAAGGCTTTCTTCTGCTCTATCCTTGTTTCGGACCGATTCTCGGTAAGTGAGAAAAAGGAGATCGTGTCCGAAAGATTAACAGCTTGTCCGGCAAGCTCTTCGCTCATGGATGCCAACTCTTCGCTGAAGCTTGCATTTTGCTGAATGACCTGATCAAGCTGGATAATTGCCTGGTTGATCTGGCTTGCGCCCGAATCCTGTTCTCCCGAAGCAGCACTGATCTCCTGAACAAGATCCGCTGTTTTTCTGATTTCCGGCACGATCTGTTCGAGGAGTTTTCCCGCATCTTCTGCTACGGAAACACTGCTCTTTGTCAGAGTGATAATTTCCGAAGCCGCACTCTGGCTTCTTTCCGCCAGCTTGCGGACCTCGGCGGCAACTACGGCAAAGCCTTTACCCTGTTCTCCTGCCCTTGCTGCCTCAATCGCTGCGTTAAGGGCAAGAAGATTTGTCTGGCGGCTGATCTCGTTGATAACCTGGATCTTTTCGCTGATTTGCCGCATTGCAGCTACCGTTTCGAATACTGCTTTCCCACCGGTCTCCGCATCTTCGGCAACTTTCTTCGCAATCTGTTCGGTCTGGGTCGAATTATCGGCATTCTGTTTAATACTGGAACTCATCTCTTCCATTGAGGAAGAGACCTGTTCGGCGGCTGATGCCTGCTCCGTTGCTCCCTGACTCAGCTGCTGAGCCGCACTGCTGATTTCTTCACTTCCGGTTCGCACGCCCACCGATGCAGAGTTTACATCCTGAACAATGTCCCTGAGTTTGGCCACCATTTCTCTCATTGCATTGGCAAGAGCACCAATTTCATCTTTGCTGTTATAAGATAGCCTCGCGCTAAGGTTCCCCTTTGCGATCTCCTTCGCAAATGCCACACCCTGAGCCATTGCCGTGGTTATTGAACGGGTGATGAGAATGGCTAGAATAACACCGAAAAGCAGGACAATAATGAGAAAGGTTAGGATAAGCGAACGGGCCTGGAGTCGTGCATTGGTTCTGTCGGCCTCGAGATTATCCAATGCCTTTTGGATCAGATCCTGCCCTGATCGTGCAGCCTCTACAAGGCTTTGTTCCAACTTTCGTTGGGTTAATGACTCGTTTCTGAAATTCTGGGAGGCCTCCCGGTAATCGGCTAAAGCCTTTCTGATAACCGTAACGGCCGAGCCTATCTGCTCTTCGCCCGTGCTGATCTCTTCCCATCTGGTAAGATTTGCCTCGAATTCATCGATGACCCTATTGAATTGTTCCCACTTTTCGTCGCTCTTGTCTGTGTATGCGTAAGCCAGGGCGTGATAGCGTACCTGCCAGAACTTTGAAATAACGGAATTGGCGAGATAGGTTTCAATGCGTTGCCATTTCATGAGAGTGTCGAAGTCTCTGGATTGCATGGCTTCGGCGACACTCGGAGCTATAGTCGACTTCTGTATCTTGCCGGTGGTATCGGTGAAAATACTACCCACATCGACCCACACACCTACTGCCTGGTTTTCCCTGCCGATACTGGCAGTCATCTCATCAAACGCCTTTATATAAGCCTCCCCGCCGGTGCCAACTTCACGCATGAGTGCTTTGTTTTCTTTATCCGCCAGTATGGCAGTGGTTTCCTCGGCGAGAGAGGTAATTCCCTGCATCTGTTTTTTCAGCAGATCAATATCCGAACTGTTTTTTCTTAGGAGGTAATTCTTTTCCGTTTTGCGTACTTCGAGAATCATTTCATTGATCATATGCGCATTCGTAGCCGCTTCCACGCTACTACGGTAGCGTTCGAGTGAGAAAATCCCGACTCCCCCCACAATGAGCGCTAATAAAATTATTATGGCAAAACTACCGCCGATCTTGGTTGCTATGCTAAGTTTCATGGCCACCTCCTATCCCTAACACTATAATAGTAGATAAGGGTACGGTTCTTTTCAATAAAAGACAATGAAAAAGACTAATAGCTTTTATACTTTGCCTACTGCTGCTGTCTGAAATGTTCCTCCAAGGAATCGGCACTTTTTATGCTCTTTCTGAGCCAGGTAAGCAGAATTTGGCCTTTTTCTTCTTCATTAAGTTTCCAAAGGGATGGATCAAGCTCCCGGAGTTTCCAGCTGAGATGGTGAAGCACAATGGCACAGGAGACACTGATATTGAAGCTTTCTACAAAGCCGCGCATGGGGATTTTCATGAATTCGTCGGCAAGGGCCATTGCCTGCTGACTTGCTCCTTCAAGCTCATTACCGAAAAGGAAAGCGCTCTTTCCAGCCGATATGTCAAAATCTTCCAGATTGATATCTTGGGCGTGAGGGCTCGTTGCCACAATCCGATATCCTTTTGCCTTTAGCGCTTGAACGGCTTTAAGGGTGTTCTCTGCTCCATCTTCCCGATAGCGGTGGATGTCGAGCCAACTGCTTGTGCCGAGTGCCACCCCGCTGGAAATAGTAAACCGGTTTCGGTTTTCGATCACATGTACATCCTGGATTCCGAAGCCTTCACAACTGCGAAGGACCGCACTGGCGTTGTGCGGCTGATAGATATCTTCAAGCACGACGGTGATATATCGAGTACGCTCTTCAAGAATCGAGGTTATTCGTTCCCATCGCCTGGTGGTGACGAACTGTTTGAGATATGCAATAAGGGCTTCGTCGCTTTTTGCTTCGCTCATGGCTGAACACGTTATCGTATCTTTCCCATATGATGCAAGACGGGAGGCGGTGGATTGACGCGGGGGCCTTTGAGAATTAGGCTTTTCACATACATGATTGGCAAAGGAGCGCGGCGATGTATAAAGAAATCGGCCATGTAGCGGGGGGAGGTTTGTATCTCTATCGATTACGATCCTCACGTCGCCTCTTTTCTCGCATCTATTGTTCGTTCATTTTGTGGTTTTTAGGGCGGGCCCTTGCCTCTGCCTCCCTTCGTGATAGGGAAATCCGACAGGAATTGGAGTTTCTTCCGGAGAACTTTGGCTTTGCGCTTCAGGTTGCCGGGAATGGGCCGGCCATGGTTGTGACGAAAAACGGGGATGGAACGGCATCCTACCTCGGAGGAGCTGCTGCGATGCGAGGGCGGAAGCTTGCCTTGACCATGCGGGTGAAAACCCTTGCCTCTGCTGTTTTGCTTTTTACCTTCAGGGAGGGTACCGCAGTCAGTATGGCCAGGGATCGTTTTGCAACGGACGGACCGCTTCCCGAAACCTGTACGATTGTGCGTGCCCTGAACCGTCTCGAGACGCTGTTGCTTCCCGGCTGCCTGGCCAGGCGTGCGGTCAAGCGTTATCGGAAACCCTCCGGGCTCTTTTGGTTGAGAGTATCGATCTATCTGGGAACTTTTTTCGGAAGAAGGGGAAAGAGGTGAAGGATTTTTGGAACCCGACAAAACTCAATGCAGGCCTAAAAGCTCTGGACACTCTTGCTGGAGAGCTGGCCTCCAGAAGCTCTTTTCGTCCCCTGTTCCTGCTTTCTCCCGAGCTTGGGGCCTCTTTCCGACGTCTTCTTCGCAGAGGAACGGAGCTCCGTGAGCTTTTGCTGGTATACGTGCCTGAAGCGGTTGGGGATACTGATCTGGTACGATTGAAGGATATGCTCTTGGAGCAGGAGTGCGATGGGTTAGTTGCCGTCGGTGGTTTTCCTGCACTCTCGGCCGCACGCCGTGTTGCCCTTCAGGGGACGGATGCGCTTCCCGTTGTTGCGCTTCCTTGCGGGAGCTATCGCGGAAGTGGTGTCGGACATATGAGTGAGGAAGCCGTCGCCGATGTCGATGTGGCGATCCTTGATCCCCGTCTGTTTCGGTATGGGTGCGGAAATAATTTATCTGCAGAACAGAACCGATTGACCGATACCTCTTCCGGTTCCTTGCATGGCCAGGTGTGGGCACACGTCGGAAACGATCTCTGGGTCGGTTCTTTGTCGGCCCGTTCCTCCGTTATGAAGCGCTACCTGCAGGCTCTCTCCCTTGTCGTCCGGGAACTCTCCTCTTGTCCTATTGCCGCAAACGGCGCCCCTTCTTCTATCCTCCCGGCCAAGCGGGTTCCTGCATACTTCGAATTTACCGGCCGGGGCAGGGTTGTTTCGGGGCAAGGGGCTCTCTCCCGACTGCCTGAGCTTCTTGTGGACGCAGGAGGGGCCCGGCCCATGCTGCTTTCGGATCCGGGCGTGGCAGCCGCCGGTTTGACTACACGGGTGGAGAAGCTTCTTTCCGGAGCAGGCATCCCTCCTGCTGTTGTCGATACCGCCATTCCGAGCGACTCCGACATAGAGACGGTACGCAGGCTTGCCAGCCTCTACCGTGAACGTCATTGTGACGCCCTCGTTGCGGTTGGCGGTGGCTCTGTTATTGATACGGCAAAGGGGGTGAATATCCTTGCCGGCTATGGTGGGGAAAGTCTCTCCGATTTTGCCGGAGCGGGTAAGATAAACCGCCGCCTGCCCCCCCTTGTTGTCCTGCCTAGTACCAGTGGGACCGGGAGTGAGGCAACCCTGGTTGCGGTCATTGCCGATCATGCCGAAGGGAAAAAGTTACTTTATACCAGCCCGTTCCTCCAGCCCGATATCGCCCTGCTTGATCCTGAGATGACCTTATCCTTACCGCCTTTTCTTACCGCTGCTACGGGGATGGATGCGTTGACCCACGCCGTGGAGGCATGGTTTTGTCTGGGGCACAATCCTGTCAGCGATCGCCATGCCCTGACGGCGATCTCGCTTGTAGGAGAACATCTTTTACATGTGGTTGCCAATCCCGACGATGTTTCCGGCAGAACGGCATTGGCGCAGGCCAGTAACCTGGCGGGGCTTGCCTTTTCCAATTCCATGGTCGGTATGATCCACACTCTGGGGCATTCGGTAGGGGCTGCATGCGGAGTACATCACGGAATGGCTATGGCCATACTCCTGCCCCTGGGAATCGAGTACAACCTCTCTCGTATCGGAGGTGATTTGGGTCCTGTCCTGGAAGCCCTGACCGGAACCTCTTCATCGCCGGCCGGGCCTGCCCTTATTGCCGAGGTCCGTCGCATGAACGAAGAGCTTCATCGCATAACGGAAGGCCTCCATCCCCGTTCCTTTTCCGAAGTCCGGGACAGGAAGGGCAATCCTTTGGTAAGGGAGGAGGATCTTCCCCGCATAGCAATGCTCTCGCAGGGGGATGGATCTGTGCTCTATAATCCTGAGGAACTTGATTACGATGACGCCCTTCGCGTTCTCAAGGCTGCCTATGAGGGCGTTTCGTTGCACGCTTCATAAAAAAAGACGAAGATAGGGATATGAAGAAAACCTTTCCGCGGCCGAAGTTGTTTGTTTCCCGGTGCCTTGGTTTTGATGCCTGTCGTTACAACGGTTTGAAGATTATCGACAGGAGCGTCGAATTATTGAAATCCCACGCCGATATCGTGACGGCTTGTCCCGAACTTGCCATCGGGCTGGGAGTCCCTCGTAAACCGATTCGAGTTGTCGAGGAGGAGGGCCGACGGATGCTCTATCAGCCTGCAACGGAAAATGACTATGCCGCCGCTATGGAGACATGGCTTGGCGACTATCTCGATGCTCTGGGCCCTGTGGATGGTTTTATCCTTAAGGCGAAGAGCCCTTCCTGCGGCCCCTGGGGTGTCAAACTCTTTACGAACAGATATCAGCCTGGAACTTCGAAGATCGGCACCGGTTTTTTCGGTGGCGAGGTTGTCCATCGTTTTATCGGCTGTCCCATAGAAGAGGAAGGGCGACTGAGGAACTTCACTATTCGTGAACACTTTTTGACATTTCTCTTTACCCTTGCATCCTTTCGGGAATCTGTGCTTCGTCCTGGAGCCGGAGCGAAAGATCTTGTGCGTTTTCATACAACAAATAAATTGCTTTTTCTTGCATATAATCAGCGCATCATGCGGGAGATGGGAAAACTCGTGGCACGGGCGGGATCGGAAAGCTTTGACCGCTTGACCGAAGAATACCGAGTTTCCCTTGGTCGGCTCTTTTCCAAGCCTCCGAAACCGAATGCCATGATCAATGCCTTTGAACACGCGTTCGGCGGTCTTTCCGACAAACTTTCTCCGTCCGAGCGGTCATTTTTCATCGACACACTGGAAGAGTATCGTGACGAACGAATACCGGTAAGTACGATCGTCCATCTTCTTGTTGGATGGGCCCTCCGATTCGGCAACGATTATTTGTTGGAACAAAGCCTCATAGCGCCTTTTCCCTCAGATCTTGTAGAGATAACAGATAGTGGAAAAGGGAGGAACCGATAATACTGCATCTGACATCCTCTCTGCCTGCAGCATGACATCATCAATATTCGGAACACTCCCCTTTCTTTTCCCTGTATGCCAGTGTACAATGGCCCAATAACGAAAAAACCATCAGCCGTTTTCCGGAAGGAAGGAGCCATGGGCGATTGTATCCCTCGTAAAGCAAAAAGCCTAAAAGAGCAGTGCATCGATTACCTTGAAGAACGTATCATCTCAGGCGACTTCCCAAGCGGCCATCGCCTTCCCTCCGAGCGGGCGCTCGCCGATATGCTCCGGGTCAGCAGGCCCGTCGTTCATGAAAGTGTGGTGGAGCTTTCCAACCGGGGATTGATCACGATTCTTCCGAGACGGGGCTGCATCGTGAATGATTTTCGAACCACTGGATCCTCAGAGCTCCTCTCTTCCCTTTTTCGGTACGCAGGCGGTTCTCTGCGGCCCGATATCCTCAGCGGCATGGCAGAGATGCGTCTTCTTTTTGAAACCGAGATGGCTCGTCTCGCGGCCCTGCGACGAAGTAGCGAAGGCATAGTCAGACTTAAGGCCGCTCTCAGGCAGGAAGTCAAGGCCGCCGAATCGCTTGATTGGAGGGGGAAAGTCATTGCTGAAGCAGATTATGCTTTTCATCACGCCATAGCCCTGGCCGGGGAAAATATCGTGTATCAAATGCTGATGAACAGTTTCAGAACCCTTTTCCTCAATGTTCTTTCCCGCTTTTATGGCAAGCGTTTTGATCTTCGTCCGATCCTCGACAAACATCGGGCTTTGTTGGCGAACATTGTCGAAGGGAAAGGGGAAGATGCAGCCTGGGAAATGAAGGGGTTATTGACGATGAACAAGGCAGTGTAGGCGCCTTGATAGGTGATCGTCGGAAAACCGGTATGTATACCAGGAGAATCATTGCGCATCGACTGTACAGGGTGAGGAGAATCTTAGGTTCCGGTATCGCCATGATCCTGGCCATTGCCTTGAATATCCTGCTGATCCGTCTCAATCTGCTTTTTGATTCTCCGCTCTATCTCAATACCATAGGATCCTTTTCAGTCACTTTGCTATATGGAGTAGTCCCCGCCCTTTTTACGGCTTTTTTCACCCATCTTATCGGAGCCCTCTTTTTTTCATGGCAGGTAGCTTTCTTTCCCTTTCTTTTTTCTCATCTTGTGGTACTTGTCCTTTTTTATGTGCTGCTTCGGCGGAACAATTTTGTCACAGTTGTCGATGTTGTCATTGCCGTAGCGATCATTGCCTTCGCAAATACCTTGACCTCTTCTATCATAGCGGCGCTACTGTATCATGGCATAAGCGGTCACTCCAGCGACTATTTGATAATAGGTTTCATGTCCGCCGGAGTAGGCCCTTTCTGGGCAGGTTTCTGGGGGCGGTTTCCGATCAATCTTGTTGATAAAGGGCTTACCCTCTTTCTCGTTTACGGTCTGAAACGGATGATTGAATCAGGACGGGACCGGGAAAAGAAGGATATTCTGCCATAGAAGATCTATTGCTCAAGTTGTTCAATCTCGCTGGCACAGGTTGTTCGATTTCTTCCGTTCCGTTTTGAGTAATAGAGAGCAACATCCGCTCTATGGATGCAGGCTTCGATGTTTTTATCCACGGATGGACGATAGTGGGCCACCCCTGCAGAGATTGTTACCTGCTCGGTACATGCCATAAGCTCCTCGTGGCAGGTCCCCACTTTTTTTCTCAGCCTTTCGGCGATGTCGTAGGCTGTCGTTTCGGGAATCTCTTCCAGAAAAACAAGAAACTCTTCGCCCCCGTAACGTACCCCCATATCCTGCTGGCGGAGATTGTCTCGTATGATTCTGCTCACACTTTTGATTACCTCGTCTCCTGCCGTATGGCCGTAGGTGTCGTTAACCTTCTTAAAATGATCGATATCCAACATTATGATGGAGAATGAATAGAAATCACCCTTTTCCATGAGTTTATCGGAGACGACTGTGGTGAAGTAATGCCTGAACCTAAGGTGGGTCATCATATCGGTGGTAGACATTTCAAAAAGGATGGCATTGTAAAGGGCGGAAGAGGCTAATCTCGAAATGTCCAGGAGGTAACGCTCCTCTTTTGGGGTATAAAGCCCTCCCTCAATGCGTTCTCCAAGCAAAATGATACCGATAAGGTGGCCTCTTGCGATAAGGGGGATCAAAAGAGTTGGAGAGAGAAGGCCGATTATCTGTAAAGCTGGTGCCGAAGGGCAGAGATTCCTGCTCTCTTCCAGGGTATAGCAGCGCGGTTCGTGAAGAAATTGAAAGCTAAGAGGATCATCGATGCTAATCTGATAATCCCTGTTATGCTCGAGGAGGAAACCTTCCTGATTTCTGGTCAATCGTAAACTTTTCGAGTCAAGATCGTTTCTTGCGAAAAGAGCGGCCTGTGTGACCCTCATTTGGCCCATGCAGATATAAAGAATCGAGTCAAGAAGGCTTGAGAGATCCAGCTGGCTGCTGAGGCTTTTACTAATTTCCAAAAGCTGTCGGATATCAAAGAGTTCTTTTTCTAGTTCTTCATTGCTTTTCGGCTGATTCTGTGCTTCGGTCATCTGTATTCCATTGCCGTAATTGTAATCCGGAAAGGGGTGCTTCTTCAAGAAAAAATGTGATATCGTTTTTCATAATGGAAATGAATCGGAATATACGACAACATTTTTTAGATACCGGCCTGATGTGGCTTACACGTCCTCGACTTGAATCGGAAGCGCTTCGAAAACTAACGCCCGAGTTTATGCTGAGCCTCGATTACTTTTTGGAAAACCGGGAGGAATTTCTTGCTCTTGAGCGACTCTATGGAGATGACGTTCGAAATGGTGTACTTGCTTCCTTCGGTATTGCGCCTGTTGATAAGGATATAGGTCTCGGCCTTTTTGCTGCAGAATCCCTGAAACGTGGAGACTTTGTTGGCGAGTATACTGGTATCGTTCGGGAAGCTAGAGAGATTGATGCCGATGAAATTGATGAGGCTGGCCATTATCCCGACGATTGGGCATGGGATTACCCCGTCGATATTCCCGGCCTTCCTCCCCTGGAGATTGATGCTGTGGCGGAGGGAAATCCCCTTCGCTATGTAAATCATTCTCTGTTTCCCAATCTTCATCCCGACCATTTCCTCCTCGATGGCGTCTGGGTTATTATTTTTGTTGCCGACAGGGATATCGAAATAGGAGAAGAGCTGACTATCGATTATGGAGATGCCTATTGGAGTGACGGTTTCCGGGAACTTGTGCTACGGGAAGACGAACTTGAAAAACTTGGCCTCCGTGATCACATCGACCATATGGAATAGTGATCGCGGGGCCTGGTGCCGCCCATGGCTGTTACCGGTACACAGGTACAGGTGACTTGCCTATGCATCCGGCGGCAGGATTTGTCTGAGGAAGGCCTGGGTTCTCTCTTCGACGGGGTTTGAAAAGATTTTTTCCGGAGTACCCTCTTCGAGGATGGTTCCTTCATCCATAAACACGACCCGATGGGCCGCCTCTTTTGCAAACCACATCTCGTGAGTGACGACTACCATGGTCATTCCTTCCTTCCCTAACTCTTCCATAACGCCGAGTACCTCGCCGACGAGTTCAGGATCAAGGGCGCTGGTCGGTTCATCGAATAACATCACCTTAGGCTGCATGGCCAAGGCCCTGGCAATTGCCACCCGCTGTTTCTGTCCCCCGGAGAGCATGGCAGGGTAGGTCTCCGGCTTGTCTTCAAGACCGACCTTTTCCAAAAGATGCAGTCCCAGTTCCCGGGCTTCTTTTTTTGGCATGCCTTTTACATGGACCGGTCCCTCAATCACGTTTTGCAAGACCGACATATGGGGAAAGAGGTTGAAATGCTGGAACACCATTCCCATATCCTGCCGCACCCTGTTGAGCAACTTGTTTATTGGCTTTATATGCTCTCCGTCGAGGTAAATTTTTCCTTGCTGTGCAATCTCAAGAAAATTCATGCAGCGGAGCAGCGTGCTTTTTCCGGAGCCGCTGGCCCCGATGATGACGACAACCTCACCTTCAGCCACATCGAGGCTGAGGCCCTTCAACACATGCAGCTCTCCGTACCATTTGTCTATCGCTTCGACACGGATGAGCGGTTCTTTAAGTCTGGTCACGGTCGCTAACCCTCAATCGTTTTTCCAAGCGGTGAACACCGATGGTGAGCACGCTTGTCATAATCAAATACCAGATGGCGACAATGATCAGCATTTCCATGTACATGAATGTGGAACTGCCGAGTTGCCGCCCCTTAAGAAGCAGCTCAGGAACCGCGATGGTACTGGCCAGGGAACTGTCTTTCAGGGCGATGATAAACTGGTTGCCCAGCGACGGTACGGCCCGTTTAAAGGCTTGAGGAAGGATGATCCTTCGCATTGCCTTTCGCCTGGGCATTCCAAGACTTCTTGCAGCTTCCATCTGGCCATAGTGGATCGACTGAATGGAGCCCCGGAAGATTTCGGCTATATAGGCACCGTTATGAACACCGAGGGCAATGATAGCCGACGGGAAAGGGGGGATGGTCACCACCGTAGTGAGGCCGTAGTAGATGATGAAAAGCTGAAGCAGCAGCGGTGTTCCCCGAATAAGAAAGATGTAGGCCGACGATACACCTTGAGCCACCTTGTTTCTCGATATTTTCCCAAGCGCGGCTATCAGCCCGAGAACCAGGCCTGTGAGAATACCAAGTGTCGTGATTTCCAACGTGAGGAGGGCGGCATCCCGGAAAAATAAAAACTTTGCCGGGATGACCGAAAAATCCCAAGGGAAGATATGTTCCACGATCGTTTCCGCTTATTCTACGGTGATATCTTCGCCGTTAAACCATTTTTCGCTAATGCGTTTCAATGTTCCGTCCGAGCGCATCTCTGCAAGAATCGTATTTACCTTTTCACGTAGCTCGTCATCATCGGCTTGGAAGGCTATACCCATTTTTTCGGTTCGGAGAACAGAGCCCACCAGGGTCAGCTTATCTCCTTCCTTGAGTTTACCGATGGCGTTTAGTCCGACGATACGATCGGTGAGGACTCCGTCTACACGGCCGTTGAGGAGTTCCATAAGGGTCTGATTGTCGTCTTCGTACAACTTAACCTTTACACCGAGGGCATTGGCATCTTTTTCAAAGGTTGTTCCTGTCACAAGCCCGATGGTATTGTCGGCACTTAGTTCGGAAGGGTCGTTGATACCGCTGTCTTTTCTTACGATCAGCTGTGGACCCGAATAGTAATAGGGATCGGAGAAGTCGACAACCTTTTCCCGCTCTTCGGTTATGCCCATGCTGCCGAGAATACCATCATAGCGGCGGGCCCGCAGTCCCTCAATGATACCATCCCAGGCAGTTGTTTTGTATTCTAGGGTTTTCCCCATCCTCTTTGCAATTTCTGCTGCGACGTCGACGTCGAATCCCTCTACATCACCATTTTCAGTGATGAAATTGAAGGGAGGATACCCACCAGAGCCTGCAAAGCTTATCGTGTTGTCCGATGATTCCTGTTTTCCCCCGGCAAAAAGGGTGGCTGCCGGAAGCAGCAATGCAATCATAAGTAGCACGCTAGTAATTCGTTTCATGTTACCTCCTGATATTTATAGTACTTATATTTAGTATACTATGAATATAATAACCACATTTCATATAATCATCAAGATGCTAAACACAATTTAGCCTTAATTTATTGTTTATAAATGATATATGAATCGATATGGAGTTGTTTGTGTTGGTATTTTCATTATACCAGTAATTATATCTCTTGAGTTGATAATGAATTTATTTGCTATTTATTTGATCAGTAAACCAAGAGGCGCCTTTGTACCGTGGGTAGAAAAACGCTTTCGATGAAACTTGAAAAAGATCACCGAAAGCGCGAGGAGGAAGTGAAGAGCCAGCAGGATGTGTTCCCCCCTGATGCTGCGCGAACTACATGACTCTCTTCTTTGATACTACAGTATTTATAAGGGAAATGCCAGCGAGAGAAGGGATTATAAGGAACTATTTGCCAGATCCTCTTCCTTCGGATAGAGTAAGGGGAAATACCATGGAGCAGATTCGTTGCAGTATCAAGACAAAACTGAATCTTAGCATCGGTAGTGCCGTGCTTTTTTTTCTGGTGCTTCTTCTTGTCATTAGTTATGGTCTTTTCAAGGATAGTGCACTGAAAAGTACCGAAGCGTTGAGCCTTGCCCTTCTTGACGGTACGGATAAGCAGATTGATGCCTTTTTCGGGGAGCTTGAGAGAATCACCCGCTCGGTGGCCGAATTCCCATCGGTCCGAGGGGTCGAAACGGAGCGCATGCGATTGGAATTTCTCGCTACGGTTCGTGCACGGAAGAGGATGTTGAGGGCCGTCTATCTCGGAACGGCGGAGGGGCAGATGTATGAATGGGGCTACGGTCCCGGTTTTGTCGATAATGCCCCGGTTTTCCCCTCCGATTACGATCCAAGAGAGCGACCGTGGTACAAGGCGGCATTGACTGCCGGGGATTACACCATAACCCGTCCCTATCTGTATGCCAGTGTTCCGGCAATTGGTATTACCGCGGTCATTCCCGTACGTACGGAAGGGGGGCGTTTTGTCGGGATTCTCGGCGTAGACGTCATGCTTTCCGACCTCCAGCAAATCGTCGATGAGATGGATATGCATCACATCGGCAAGGTTGTATTGCTCAACAAAGATCAGATTCCCATTGTCAATCAATTTGCGGAAGGGGTTTTTGATCCTTCGGTGGTACCGAGTGAAGGGGACGGAAGCTTTATCCATACCTTCGGTGATCAGCTTTTCTATGTGGCGAGCAAGCAGAATACAAGTAGCGGCTGGACCTTGCTTTTGGCGCTTCCCTATCGAAACATCATGGAACGACCAATGGCGACGATTCGCTTGATGATTATGCTTGATGTTATGCTTATGCTTTTCCTCTTTGTTGCCCTGGGGGTAATTGTCAACGGCTTTATCATTCATCCGTTACTCGCCATTGTAAAGGTGATACGAACCGTTGAGTCGGGAAAACAGGATATTTCAATGGCCGTTGATACGGGAGATGAGATTGCCCTCCTCGCAGATGAGCTCAATGCCCTGGTCGTTCGTGTGAATGATTATTCTCGGAAAATGGAGGAGGAGGTTCGACGCAGGACAAAACAATTGACGGCATTACAACAGGAAAATCTTCGGCTCAGAGTCATTGAAGAAAAAGAACGAATTTACGGTTACCTCCACGACTCCCTTGGGGCACGGCTGACAAATATTTTTCTTTCCAACAGTGTCGCCCAAAATTCTCACGACCCGGAACTCTTGAAAAACATGCATGAACGGATAGAAGATAATACCCAGCTTGCCATAGGAGATCTGAAGGAAATCCTTGCCGGGGCGGATACGGACACCAGGCGGATTATCGACTTTCGGCGTTTGGTCACCCACACCCTCGGCGATCGTCTGAAGCTGCGGTATATTACTTTTCAGTGCAACATCGAAGATTCCGAACCCCTGAACGAGCTTCCCTATGCCTTACGTTTCGAGTTTGAAAATATCCTGCAGGAGCTGGTCAGCAATGTGTTAAAGCACTCGGGAGCCAAGTCCGTTACCCTCGATATCTCGGTTCATGATGGAGCGGTCAGAATCGCTTTTGAAGATGATGGAAAGGGCTTCGATCCTTCGGAGGCCTCCATTGGTTTCGGGATCAGAAATATGATGAACAGGGTCCGGGGAATGGGCGGCCGTTTTTCCCTCGACAGCAAGCCGGGAGGTGGCACCAGGGTGACCATTGAGGTAGAGGCAAGATGATCAGGATCATGATATGCGAAGATGAACGGGAGGCGAGGGACGGTTTTCGTTATCTCTTGGGGCTTGATGAGGAGATACGAGTGGTCGGGGCCTTTGCTTCCGCCGAGCAGTTAATCGATTCGATTCGTGAGGTGGGAATTCCCGACGTGGTAATGATGGATATCGGTCTACCCGAGATGAGCGGCATCGAGGCAACCAGGATCATCCATGAAACGTGGCCTCAGATTAATATTTTGATTCTTACCATCTTCGAAGAGGAGGAGAAAATTCTTTCCGCCATTCAGGCCGGAGCATCGGGCTATGTACTAAAGAATACCAGGCCGGGCGAGCTGACCAGTCAGATAAAAGCACTCTATCGGGGCGGCAGTCCGATCAGTCCGCAGATTGCACGGACCCTTCTCGGAGAGCTTCGAAAAGAAAAATCTCCAGCCGGCCATGTTGATTATAATTTAACTCCTCGGGAGCTTGATGTAGTAAAAGGGATTGTCGCCGGTTACACCTACAGGGAGATTGCCGATCGCTACAATATTTCCGGTTCTACGGTGAAAAAGCATATCCTGCATATCTATAAAAAACTCAATGTAAGCAGTAAGGTCGAGTTCATGAAAAAGATGTATGGGCCAAATGGCCCATTGTCTGCTTTATAAGCTCCCCACCTATCGATTCTTTAAAAGAAAAATTCTCCTCCTGGCCCCTGGCCCCGTTCGATTTTCCATGATGAAATGATAACTAAGGAAAATACACAAATAAAGGAGGCTTGTGCCTATGAGCGCACAGGAAAAAAAGGGCGTAATGGACTGGTATTTTAAATCAAATCTTCTGATGAGGATCTTGATTGGCCTAGTCCTTGGTGCCATTGTCGGGATTATTTTCGGCTCATCAATTCTCTGGATCTCTCCTTTCGGTGATCTGTTTGTCAGGCTTCTTAAGATGATCGTGATGCCGGTGATCTTTGCCACCCTGGTTGTGGGGGCGGCGAGTATCAGTCCTGCTCGGCTCGGGAAGGTCGGTATCAAGATTGTACTGTTTTATCTGCTGACCTCAGCCTTTGCCGTGGCTATCGGCCTTATTTTCGGGAACCTTTTTCATCCTGGTACCGGACTTGATCTTGCTTCGGTAGCCAATGCCTCTGGACGTGAGCTTGTGAAGCCTTCGCTGACTTCGACACTGCTTAATATTGTTCCCACCAATCCCTTCAGCGCCATTGCCGGAGGCGATGTTCTACCTACGATCTTCTTTGCCATTATCTTCGGTATTGGGATCAGCTATCTGAAAATCAGCGAGAACGACAGAATCAAGCAGGCTGGAGATGTCCTGTTCCGCGTCTTTGACGGAGCCGCCGAGGTTATGTACATGGTGGTTCGCTGGGTGCTGCAGTATGCCCCCGTCGGAGTCTTTGCCCTGATAGCCGTGGTTTTCGCCAAACAGGGAGCCGCTGCGGTCGGCCCTCTTGGAAAGGTCACCCTTGCCGTCTATATTGCCTTGGCTGTGCACGTGTTTTTGGTGTATGGCGGCCTGCTCACGGCAAACAAATTTAATCTTTTTCATTTCCTCTCCGGGGCCAAAGAGGCGATGTTGACCGCCTTTGTCACCCGTTCTTCCAGCGGTACTCTGCCGGTAACCATGAAGTGCAGTGAGGAAAACCATGGGGTTGACCGGAATATTTACTCCTTTACCCTCCCGCTTGGTGCTACCATCAACATGGACGGTACTGCCATCTACCAGGGGGTCTGTGCCCTTTTTATCGGTTTTGCCATCGGCTTACCGCTGAATTTTACCCAGCAGATTACCATTATCATTACCGCTGTGCTTGCATCGATCGGTACGGCAGGAGTTCCCGGAGCCGGTGCCATCATGCTTTTGATGGTTATGGATTCGGTCGGTCTTCCCATTACCGAAGGAAGTCCGGTTGCTGCCGCATATGCCATGATCCTTGGAATCGATGCCATCCTTGATATGGGGCGGACCTGCATCAACGTCACCGGCGATATGACCGGAACCTTACTAATCGCCAAAAGTGAAAAACAGGTTGATATGACTAAATGGCAGAAAAAATAGTACGCTGACTCTACCTGATTCAGAGGCCGCCCGAATGTGGGCGGCCTTTTTCATCGCTTTATTCAGCGGCGTTTTTTATAGTTTGAGCGGGCAACAAAGGATGCAAGAAGAAGAAAGCCGGACATCGCCACAAAGACCGAGGGGATGGAGAAATGAATGGAAAGCACGGATCCGATTAGCGGGCTTATGGCCCATCCTAGGCTTCCCACCGTTGTTTGTATGCCGAAAAGGGTACCTCGATTTTCTGCGCTGGTTAAACTGGTAAGATGACTTTGCATCAACGGCTCAAGACCTCCGGCAAAGAAAGAGCCTGCGACGAAAAATACGGTGAATCCCATTATACTGTTCATGACCGAAGCAGGCAAAACCAGGATTGATGCCGCCAGAGCAAAGATCGATATAAGTTTTAGCCGGGGATGACGATCACCCAGTTTACCGAGCAGAATTCCGGAGATGGCGGTTACCAGTCCTATGACTCCCGAGATGGCCCCCATAATGGCAGCAGCTCCCTCTACCTTGCCCCGAAGCAGTTGAACCTGGATCGGCAGAAATGGGGTAGGCATACTTCTTGCGGCCCTGAGGAGAAAAAGGATGATGAGGAGGGGGGCTATTTGTTGCCAGGGCAATGCCCTGACCGCTTCGCCGAATGCGGAAATACCCCGTTTCCCTTCTTCTTTATCCCTCTGTTTTCGTCCCTCTTTCGGTTCCCGTACCAGAAAAAGAACGAGAATAAAGCTGGTAAGCATGACACCGCTGCCGATCAGAAAGCTTACCCGATAGCCCAGATATTCGGCAGAGAGTCCTCCTATTGTGGGCCCGATGATATACCCGATGAAGGTACTGGAGGCAAGAAGGCCAAGAGATGAGGATAGCTTATCCGAGGGCGTTCCTGCCGCAACTAAGGTTGCGGCTGCGGTTACTGTTCCCGTAAAAAAGCCTTGACAAAGTCGGAGTAAGAGGACCGACATGGGGCTATGAACGGTACTCATAATCGCGAGAATGATGGTTCCCGTTGCCATCGCGCGAAGCATCATCAGTTTTCTTCCGTAACGATCCGAAAGTGCTCCCCATATCGGAGCTGCGATTCCCATGGAAATACCGGGAACCGCACTGATCCAGCCAACCCACTGTTTCAACTCAACGGGATCGGTGACCCCCAGTTCCTGAAGAAAAAAGGGAATAAAAGGAAGTACGAAGCCAAATCCCGTGAGACTGAGGATCTGGGTGAACCAAACTGTATAGAGATTTCGTTGCCAGTGTTCCATTTATGTGAGATTATCATGAAGAATCAAAAGGGTGAATCTATCTGACTGCATCTTGCGGTTTTTTTGCAAGGACAAGGAGAGGGATGATGTCGCCACAAAACGAACGGGAAGCGTTCCGGGGTCTTGCGGTCAAGCGGCGAGGCACAAAGCCGTGGGCGCGGGATCTGAAACGATATATCAGGGGGCCGCGGCATCGCTGGATCGTAACCGCTCCTTTCTCATTTCGTCCTTCTCTTCGCCGAGAGCTGGAGGAGCTGGCTCTGCAATCGATTGAGAAGCATGGAGCCGGTTTTTGCTTCGAGGCAAGGATTTCCGAGATATATTCCGTTTTGATGCGCCTTCAATGTGCTTCGAGGCTCTTTCTTCTGGTCGACAGCTTTCGTGCGGGGGCAGCGGAAGAACTTTACCGAAGGATCGTTACCATTCCCTGGGAATTACTGCTCCACGACGGAATCGCTCTTTCTGTACATGTCTCCCTGCGTCGCTGCAGAATCGAGCACGAAGGAGCTGCTGAACATACCCTCTACCAGGCTCTGGAACGACGTGCTGAAGAGGCTGGAGTCTTCCTTTCCGTATCCACTGATGCTCCTTCTCAGATGATTGAGCTCTTCGGAGAGGATAACCATTTTGAACTGCGCCTGGATGCCTGCGGGGATCAGCTTTATCGCCGCGGTTATCGTCCGCTGGTCGGTCCTGCTCCGATTCGGGAGAATGTTGCCGCTTCGCTTCTGCAATGGTACCGCATAGAACGTGGTCCTTTTTCCCTCTTTGTCGATCCCATGTGCGGATCAGGAACCTTTCCTATTGAAGCTTGGGCAATGGCCGCCCGCTTTCCTCTTGCCGGCCACCGCCGTTTTTCCATCTTTTTGTGGCCGGTTTTTTCCAAGGCTGCATGGAACTGGGAAGCGCAACGACTTTATGACGAGGCAGATACCACCGCGACGGATGAACCGTTATTCTGGGGCTGTGATAGGGACCAGAAGATGGTGCACATCAGCAAGTTGAATGGAGAGCGGGCCGGGGCTGCCGGGAATGTAGGTTTCTTGCATGAGGAGTTTTTTCATCTTAGCCCCCAGTCCCTTTTTTCTTCAAATCACTTATCTCGGATCGGAGGGAAAGGAGGGGCCCTCTTGGCCATCAATCCTCCCTACGGTGTGAGATTGAAGGGAGGTGATAATCTGTTTGTGCGTATTATCGATAGAAAAGAGCAGGTATGGGAGGGGTGGGACCTTCTCCTTCTTGCCCCCCGTTCTCTCTCTCTGCCTTCCGGGAAAAAGAGCATAGATTTCGAGAACGGCGGAATCCCGATGAAGTGTATACTTTTCTAAGCATCTATGCCGAAGACCGTTCTTACCAGTGCTGCCAGGGCAAAACTAATGGCGGCAACACCAAAGCTTAAAGAGATCATCTCAAGAAAGCGGCGCCGGAATGGAAGCTCCTTCGCCACCGAGATGTAGAAGGTAAAGCCGAGAATAATAAGTGCCGCCACCAGCAGTGTTACTCCAAGACTTACATAGCTGTTCGAGAAGATGAAAAAGGGAAGAATCAGCAGCGTCACTGTCACAATGTAGGCGATACCCGTATAAACGGCAGAGGTTAATGCCTTTTCATGATTACCTTCGGACTGATTGGAAAGATATTCGCTTGCCGCCATTGAAAAGGAAGCGGCAATTCCGGTAATAAGACCTGCAGCTGCAATCATGCTTCCGTTTCGAAAGGCGAAGGTAAGACCGGCCAAGGCCCCGGTCAGTTCGACCAATGCATCATTAAGCCCCAGCACGATGGAGCCGACATAATCCAATCGTTGTTCATTCAAGAGCCGTAACAGTTCTGCTTCGTGCCGCTCTTCATCGTCTACAATATTTTTTGCTTCAGGAACCGTTTCGGCCAACTTGGTGTAAGCCTGGACAGCGGAGGATTCGCCGAGTTCCATCAGTTTTACCGCAAAGGTAAGACCGAGAAGCCTCGCCAAAAAGGGAAAAAACCAGACCTTAAACCGTTTCGGCTTTGCATTGCCCCCTGTATATCGTGCCCAGATATCATGATGTCGCTTTTCTTCTTCGGCAATCCGCAGAAGCACCTTTTGGTTTTCCGGATCCTTCTCTCGCTTGGCGATTTTTCGGTAAACCTCGTATTCGGTGATCTCGTTCCGCTGCATCTCGGCTATCATGTCCATACTTTTCTCCTTGACACTATCGAAAGTATATACTTTTTTGGGCAAGAAGAGAAGCTGAGGTCGGAAACTATGGGCCTGTCTTCTCCAGCAGATGTTCGATTTCCTCGATATCCAGTTCGTCACAGGCCCTTTCCAGCTGGTTCGCAAAATCTATCAGTTCGGGGTGCTCTTCTTTCGATGCCTCACGCTTAAGGAGTTCGGCAAAGTCGGCTATTTCATCGATGGCCCTCACCGATCTGACCGCTTCCCATTGCTTTTGCAGCGATGCCGGCAACACTATACTGGATTGTCGCTTGGAATAGTGTTCCTTTGCAGGCCCCTCATCCGGCTGTGCCGCCTCTTCTTCGTCATCTGCCGATCGCCATTCCACCGAATCGAAGGAGAGGGTGAAGGTCGATCCAAAACCCACATTACTCTTTATATCGATACTCCCTTCCATCCCTTCCGCGAGATTTTTCGAAATTGCCAAACCAAGGCCGGTTCCCCCGTATTTTCTGGTGCTTTGGCCTTCCTGCTGACGAAAAGCCTCGAAAATAACATGCTGCTCTTTCTCCGGGATTCCAATACCGGTATCTATTACCGAGAAAGTGAGATCACATCGTTGGTCCCTCTGCTTTATATAGACAGCATGAATTTCAAGGCAGACGCTGCCTTCTTCTGTGAATTTTAGGGCATTACTTAGGAGATTAATAAGAATCTGGCGCACCCGGTCCTCATCAAGTTTTATCTGCTTGGGAATGGGGTTTCTCTCTTTTGTGACAAGGTCGATCCCTCGTTTTTTTGCCTCCATCTCGAAAAGTGCGGTAACTTCCCGAACAAGATGACGAGGAGAGAAAAAGTCGTAATTGAATTGAACTCCTCCTGCTTCTATTTTTGAAAAATCAAGGATATCACCAATAAGAGTAAGAAGATTTTTTCCCGAAAGATCGATCTGTGCAGCATACTCTCTTAGTTTGGGATCGCTCGTATTTCTTGCTATCAGATCATTGAAACCGAGAACTGCATTCAACGGCGTACGGATTTCATGGCTCATATTGGCAAGGAACATGCTTTTTGCTCTATTGGCTTCCTCAAGTCCCCGCTCCATGGCGATGCGTTCACTGATATCCCGGCTGATGGCGATGATTTCCCGACTGTCCGTTCTCCTGCTGTGGGTTTCAAACCAGGTATATGATCCATCTTTTTTCTGAACGCGGTAGACCATGGTCGTGATCCTTTCGCTGGGACTACCCAGATGGCTTTTCCCGACTTCAATAACCCTGTCTATATCATCCGGATGTATCATTTCCACGAGACGTTTTCCTACTAACTCTTCCTGTTTATAGCCAAGCAATCGTATACAGGCGGGGCTTGCGTAGAGATAGACCCCTTGGGGATCATGCAGGCTGATCATATCGGAGGAGTTCTCGGCAAGCATACGATATTTTTTCTCACTTTGCTGTATGGCAAGCTCGGCCTGACGATGCTCGGTCACATCGTGTATAATTGCCAGCAAGAGCTTTCGCTGGTCGAGATTAAGAAGCGTCATATGCACGTTGACTTCTCGTATGTCTCCCGTCATTGTTGTATGCTGGGTATCAAAGGTTATCTGATCGAATTCGGAAACACCTTGTATCAGTTCTTTCACTCGTTGTTGGTGGTCGAAAGGCTGTATGTCGAGATAGCTTAACTGTTTTATCTCGTCTTTATCGTATCCGAGGGATTCGATAGTGGCCTGGTTACATTCGCTGATCCCTAATGTTTCCGGATCAATAAGGAGAATCGAATCGGCTGCCGTCTCAAAAAGATTACGATAGAGAGTCTCCGATTCCCATAGCCGCCGTTCCGATTCGCGTTGTTGGGTAACATCATTTTGGATTGCGACAAAACTCATCACCATGCCAAAATCGGAGAAAATCGGTGCTATGGTTTGATGTGCATGATAAATCGTCCCATCTTGTTTTCGATTGATGATCTCCTCTTCCCAAAGCTCTCCCGCAAGGATACTTTCCCAGAGTCTTGCAAAATAGCTCTCGGGCATCATACCGCTGTTCAGGATGTTTGGGGTCTTGCCCTTTGCCTCTTCCCAACTGTATCCGGTAATCCTCTCAAAGGCAGGGTTTGTGTAGGTAATGATCCCTTCCCTGTCGGTCATGTAGATTGCGTGTCCCGCCTCCCGAACCGCCCGCTTGAACTCAATTAATGACAGGGTCTTCTGCCGTATTGTTTTCGACAATCTATTGAATACCTTTCGCATGGTTTCGAGCTCTGAAAAGCTGTTTGCTATGACACCGATATTCTGGGGCGTTTTCTCGATAACCGACTGTTCGATGATATGCTGCATCAGGGTGAGGGGCCGTACAATGTTGTTTTCTAAGGTCCTTTTGAGAATGATCAGCATTGATCCAATGAAAAAAAGGAAAAGGAGGGTGGTAAGGACCAATGAACCGATTATTTCAAGGGCGGTGGTCGCTGTCGGTACAGCATAGGTAAGTATCCAATGGGTTTCGGGGATGGAGCGGGCCACTGCTATGTAGAATCTCTGGCCAATAGAGACGAAAGCACTTGTTTCGCCGCCATTTTGCCTGATGTCGTGAATAACCGAAAGATCACTCCAATTGGCTTTTTGCCGGAGAAGTTGAGGATCGGGGTGGAGCAAAAGATTTCCTGACTGGTCGGTCACAAAGACAAGATTTTCGATATTCCCCATTCCAATGGTCTGCATCATCTGATCGAAAAGATAACTGTTGTTAAGCTCGGCGACGATGTTTCCTTCTCCTTCAAGGGGATGTACCAAAAAAATGCAAAGCTTTCCTGTGTGAGGGCTGATGATCGGCCCCGTACACAAGGAGGCAAGCCCGGGAGTTGGGGTTGCAGTGAGCAATAGATTGGAGACATTCTGGTGGGCTTCTGTTTTTGAGCTTCTTGCTATAATGGTTCCGTCTGTATCGGTAAACGCAATTTTGCTGAAGATCTTAAACGATTCTTGAAACGAGGCAAGAAGGTCCTGCATATTCTCTTGGTGTTCTTTGGAGAGAAACGTGAGAGAGGTATCGGCCAGCGTCAAATACTTTTGAATCGTTGATGCTATGGTTGCCGTTACTATCTTTTGCTGGTCCCGATGAAAACGATAGGCGGTAAGTGTTTGAAGCGGAATGATCGTTACAAGGAGCGCCAGAATAGAGCCGAAAATAAAGGGATATAGTGACTTTCTTAATGTGATAATCAAGGGCTTTGGCATACTCATGTGACCATAAGTAACTATATGTTTTTTTTAGTCGATTGCAAGGTGGCGTCCGAATGGCTACAATGACGAGATGGAGAATGAGAAGCCCCCAGCTGGTATCTTTGACTATATTGAGCCTGACGGAATCATCTCTGCTGTTGAGATGTCTTACGGCATTAATCTGGACGGTACATGGAGTGCGTTTCCCAGCTACGTAAATCGTGTATACGGACTTCGTGATGAAGATGGTAATCGGTATGTGGTGAAACTTTATCGTCCGGGGCGCTGGTCCGTTTCGGCGATAGAGGAAGAACACGGCTTTTTGCTGGAGTGTGTCGCAGAAGAGGTTCCTGTCGTTGCACCTCTTTCGGGAGTAGATGGAAGGACACTTCATTTTCTGGAGTGTTCTGCCATATCTGGTTCCTATCCCTTTGCTCTTTTCCCTCTTCGGGCGGGACGACTTTTCGAAACGGATCGTGATGAAGATTATCTGCGTATCGGCTCCCTGATCGGGCGCCTTCATCGAATTTCCCGCCAGAGGAAAGCTCAAGCCAGGCAGGAATGGCTTCCCTCTCTTAGTAAGAAGCACCTTGAGATGCTGCTCGAACAAAACCTGGTTCCCTCTTCTTTACGTCGGCATTTCGAGGAATTATGCCTCCACTGCATTGAAACAATCGAACCGCTTTTCTCACGGCAGCCCCTTTTGCGTCTTCATGGTGACTGCCATAGAGGTAATATCCTGGAACGGCCGGGGGAAGGCTTGGTGCTTATCGATTTTGACGATATGTCAAACGGCCCGGCGGTACAAGATCTTTGGTTGCTGCTTCCCGATCGGATTGGGGCTTGTGAATATCAGTTTTCGCTTTTGCAGGAAGGCTACGGTCAGTTTTCGACCCTTTCCCCTGGTTCCACGCTTCTCATAGAGCCTCTGCGCTTTATGCGAATGCTTCACTATCTCGCATGGACCGCCCATCAGCAATGTGACCATGATTTTTCCCTGCGTCACCCACAGTGGGGAAGCGAGGCATTCTGGATTCGTGAGCTTGCGGATTTTGAAGAGCAATTCGACTATGTCCGAACGATTCTCGATTCTTCTTACACCGGATAGCTTTCGATAAAGCGCTGAAGATTTCCTCTGATATAGCGGAAAATTCTAAGCCGTTTCTCTCCATCGGTGGATTTAGGATCGAAGAGAATAACATGCACCCTGCCATCGTCTTGTCTGGTCCCCATAACGATGGCATTGAGCATGATTCGTGCTCCCCGTAGTTGCAACTGGATATCACTCAGGTAGCTCTTCGGAGAAAAGAGCCCTTCCTGGGGAAAGGCGCAGGCCGCCCCGGCACTGCTGATGTCGAGTAGCTTCCCCTGAATGATGGAACCGTCTCTCGAAACGTTGATCGTCGCCTGAGCATCCTTGGCACACAATGCCCTTACGAATTTTCTTCGTCCCTTTGCCTCATTAGCCTTGAGAACGTCCAGCAATATCTTTTTTGTTTCCGCGAAGCCCAACTTCAGCCGTATAAAGCCTGCGGGAAGCGAATATTCAATCAAATATTTTCTTGCCAGTTCCTGGTTCTCATCGTAGGTAAAGATACCGATTCGAGGATCATTATATTGGTCGGAGTTTTTCATTTCGAGTATGTAGCGTTCCCATTCCGGTTCTTTCATGGTCGAATCGATGTTGATGAAGAGCACCGATCCCGGGAAGGCCTTCATGAGGCGTGCTGCCCGATTATGATCTTTTAGAACATAGGCCTCGTATTCCTCCGAGACAATTTCTTCAATCATTTCATCCTTGATGACACTGTGTGGATATAAGAAAAAGACTTTCCTTCCAAGCAGGGAGGGATTACTCATGATTCTATGATAGTAACTTTACCTTTAAAAGAAAAGTTCCTACCTTATAAAATAAGGAGGAAATGCCATGCTACATGTAGTATCACTGGTACATGACCAATTTGAGGATCTGGAACTCTGGTATCCTGTTTTGCGTCTTCGGGAGGCCGGCGCATCGGTCTTGCTTGCCGGAGAAAAAGCGGAAGCCGAGTATCATGGAAAATATGGAGTTCCTGCACGCGCAGACATCTCCTTCGATGAGGTCGATCCTGATAGCATTGATGCCCTACTGGTCCCCGGTGGTTGGGCTCCCGATAAGCTGCGGAGATTTCCCAAGGTCCTCGATGCGGTCAGGGCGATGTTCAGGCAGGAAAAAGTCGTCGGCCAAATATGCCATGCCGGATGGGTGCTTGTGTCCGCCGGAGTTCTCAATGGCTACCGTGTAACATCAACCCCCGGAATTCGGGACGATATGACAAATGCCGGAGCCGTCTGGCTTGATGAACCGGTGGTTGTCGACCGGAATCTTGTTTCAAGCCGACGACCTCCCGACTTACCGGACTATTTGAAGGCCCTTGTAAAGCTTCTGCAAGAAAAGACGGTTCGATAGGCGATCCGTTATTCTCTAACTGATAAGCTTACCCCCGAAAGGACCAATACGCTTCCAATCGCAAGGGGCATAGTCACCTCTTCGCCAAGGAGGACCATACCGAAAAAGAGGGCCGAAATCGGTTCGAGATTCATGAAGATGGCCGATTTGCTGGGGCCTATTTTGCTGATTCCGTAATAGTAAAAAACGTGGGCCACTCCGGCGGCTCCGATGCTCATGTAAAGGAGTCCGGCCCAGGCAGAGGGAGAAGCCGTAAAAACACGGGGAAGACCTCCCTCGAGAAAAGCGGGAATCGCCAAAAGCAGGGCTCCGAAAAAGCTGCTGTACATGATAGCCGGCAATGGCGAAAAACTCTTAAGAACACGCTTTCCCGCGAAAGAGTATGCCGCCCAGCTGAAGACGCAACCGATCATAAAAAGTTCTCCCATGCCGGAAGGAGTACGAAAGAGTGAAAAGGGATCTCCCTCGGAAATCACGATTGCGGCTCCGAGAAAGGCAAGAATGAGCGCCAGAGGAAAGAGTTTCTGATGCTTTTCCTTGTAGATAATCGCGGAAATCATTGCCACCACTGCCGGAGTCATTGCTATGATGACGGCACTCCTGCCGGCACTGACAGTAGCAAGAGCGGAAAATAGGAAGACATTGAAGAGGGCCACTCCTGTTATCCCCGCGGCGATCAAGGCAGGAAGTATGTTTTTCTCAGGCTTCGGCAGCTTTCCCCCTCGAATTCTGAGAAAAAGAGCAAGGAGTGTCGTCGTAACCACAAATCTGACAAAGGCTGCCGATATCGGCGGCATCTCAGCCGATACCACGCGTCCCGCAACCAAGGCTCCTCCCCAAAGGATCGGGGCGGCGAAAAGTGCCAATACAGCAGTTTTCCTTGGGTCCATAGCTCTCCAATCGCAAAATTCGTTTTATGATCGCATTTTCAATGTCTGTTTCTGACATCTACGAAATGAACTAAGAAAAAAGTCACGATAGCACTTAACCAGTCTCGCATTTTTAGTTTTAGACCTCAAGAGGGCTTATGCAATGGTTCCCACCAAGAGACATCCCCATGACATTGATTTTGGTAGTGTCAATAATCTTGCGCAAATTCTTTTTGCCTCAAACTAAAGAATTTACTTATGAGACCTGATGTTCTTCCTGATCGAAGTCAATCAACAGGTCTATATTCAGATACTTCCGAACGCCCCATATAGCCGGCGACCGTTCCTCCGGCACCGTCCAAACCGTGATTGTCCCTGTGTTTTGAGTCGAATCCCTCTCTGGAAAGCCGCTTTTCGGTCGCGCTCGGAGATAGTTTTTCCTATGATTAAGTGGCACGTGCTCTCCGGGCGGCGCTATCTGCAGGCTCAGTGACAGCGCCCGAAGACGCTGATCTGAACGCCTATTCGTCGGCGAGTGCGAGAGCGTTGGCCGTCGTCATCAACCCCTCAGCGGACTCCACGGTATGGCTCGTGCCGTCGGCAAGGGTCTGGAGGGCGGCGCTGATCTGCTGGATGCCCTGAGATTGCTCGTTTACGGCGTCTCGAATCTCGTTGGAGATCGCCATCAGGTTCTTCGCGTCGTTGAGGATGTCGGAGTTGGCCGAGGACTGCTCCTTCGTCGTTGTCTCGATGCCGGCGAGCATGTCATTTATCAGCTCGACTCCGTTGACGATCCGACCGAGCGCCTCCAGCGAGGTCTCGACGACCGAAGCGTTTTTCGTCGCGATCTCACGACCGCTGATCGACAGATTGAGCGCCTTGCTGATGTCGAGCTTGATCTCTTCGATAATCTGCTCGATTTCCTTCGACGACGTCTGCGAGTTTTCGGCGAGCTTGCGGATCTCGGTGGCGACCACGCTGAACCCGCGACCGGCATCCCCGGCGTGCGCTGCCTCAATCGCCGCGTTCATCGAGAGTAAGTTGGTCTGTGCGGCGATCGAATTGATGACCTGAAGAATCTCGTCCACGGCGGCTGCCTTGTCGCTCAGTCTCGATATCTCGTCCGAGATCGCTATCAGACTGTCCGAGATCTCCTTGATTCCGCGAACCGATTCGCCGATCTCGGCTCTGCCGGCTTCTGCTGTCTCCACGCTCTCGCGAGACGCACTGGATGCCTTTGCCGCGTTGGTTGCGACGGACTGGACGCTCGCGGCCATCTCCTCGAGTCCCGAGACGGTCTCTTCGATCGTTCGGAACTGCCGTTCGGTGTTGCTGGAGATACTCTTGATGTTCTGAGCAAACTCCTCCGCCGTCGCCGAGATCTCGGTAGTGGTGGATGCTTCCTGCTCGATCGTCGACGCGAGTGTTTGCGACGACAGTTTGAGCTGATCCACGGCGGTCCCTAGTCGCACCTTCGTCGTCACGTCGGAGACGAGCTCAAGATGGCCGATCCGCTTTTCCTTGTTGCGTCGGTCGTAGAGATACGTCGTGTCGACCTGGAAATTGCGATTGACGCCTTCGTTGGTGAAATAGGACCGGCTCAAACCACGCCGAAGCATCATGACTCCGCATTTTTCGGTATTGCAGATATCGGCGTTCCAGCGCGAGCAGTGCTCACCGAGCACCTCCTCGCGGGTCACGCCGATGATGTTCTTCACCGGTTCGTTGATAAACGTCCACTTCATGTCCATGTCGGTTATCGACATCGGCAGATAGACGAAGTCGAGTACTTGCTCGTACCAGTGGTTCAGGTCCTTTGCGCCACCGGTTGCCCACAGTGCGGTGGTCGCTACCGACCCGCCGACGGCGACGAAGGTAACGATAGACAGCACGATCGAGTCGATGTCGGCGACTTCATGCAGTACCATCCCCGCACCCATAAGGGCAACCGAGACCGCCGAGCCAATGGCTGTACCAAGGTTCGCACGCTTCAGATACATACGTTCTCCTCGACGGTACCCGTGCGGATTGCACGGGTACTAAACTCAATTATAAATTTTAGGCATAGTGGATACAAAGATCAAGAGGGAGTTCTGGGTTTTTCGTGCTCCGGCGCGACAGGGAATTACCCTTAAAACCGGGAGCTCTGTCCTGTCCGCTTCCCTCATCGTGAATGTGCTGCAGGCCGTGTTTTTCTCAAGTTTAGACGAATGTAAAAGAGTTGTACCCTTTTCATGGTCGGATTATAATACTCCCAGGTCATTTTGTTGGTTATCTACATGAATTTCGTGATGATAAAGTGAGTTATATACAATTTCTTTTTTGAGAATTTATTGGAGTATTTTTCATGAAGCAACTGAGGCTCTTTTCCATAATAATTATGGTTCTATTTATACTATCATGTTCTACAATTCCTTATTCAGGAATGGAGGTCATTTCAGAAACTGAAGGTTACAATTACTTTATTCGAAATAAAGAATCCAACTCTTTGATCATTTATATTAATGGAAGTGGATATAAATCGGTTTTAGGCTTACAAGATCATAATCATAAATGGACTGAAACCACCTTATCCAATCCTCTTTCTCAGCATTTCAGAGATAGTTATAATATCCTTATCCCTGAGAAATTGGATTTTTCTCCAGGAGAAATATATTTGGACAATCCTGAAGTATTGAGTAAGTCGACAGTCCAAGCTCTTGGGCTAAGTTATTCTGGAAAAATTGACAGCTTCTTACGTAAGAACAATTTTGATGAGATTATTTTGATTGGAGCCTCAGAAGGCGGAGCACTGTTACCATTCATTTATAAGAATCTGGAATATAAAAATGAAATTGACAAGATGGTGATTTGGAGTGGAGGAGGTCTTAGCCAGCTGGAAGAATTTCAAATTTTAAGAGATTCTTCTGTGGAAATGCCAGATCAATATCGTGAACTTTGCGGTCAAGTTATTGAGATGGCCGACACCATTAGTAAGGACCCCGAAGCTATCGATCGATATTACCTAGGACATCCATATATCCGCTGGAGTAGTTTTTTTGAGTATGAGCCCATTGAACTTATTAAAGACATAAAAATCCCTATCCTTTTCATTCATGGTGAACTGGATTGGTCGACACCAGTTGAATCAACACGAATAATTGAAGACTCAAACATTTCAGATTTATTTGATTTCTACTATTATCCCAAAATGGAACATGGTCCTTCATCATTTTCTGAATTAAAAAAAGTTCTTAAAGACATTGAAACATGGCTAATTGGTTGAACGTTCCCGACGGCTCTGCTTACTGCGTGCGTATCGGCACCTCCCTTAAGTGAAGCTAACAGTCGTTTTGAAGCAGAAGCCGGTACAACAATCTGGTACTCACTTCGAGGACTATATTCGACTGCGGGCAGATATGGCGCCAATTCTGTTCCCAAATCTGCTAACACTAAAGAAGTATAGCGATAACTACTTAATACAGCAACATTTACTTATGGGCCCAGCAGGACTTGAACCTGCGACCCTCTGATTATGAGTCAGATGCTCTAACCAACTGAGCTATAGGCCCGAAGTGAGGCTTATCATAGCCTTCTCTTTTGCAGGCTGTCAAGAGATGATACGAGATGACATTGACGATTGACCAATCGGGAACTACACTAAAAGAAATGGGAGATCCTGCGCATAGTTACGTATGAGAAACCTTAATGATAAAAACTGTGGATCTGCTTATTCACGGTCGGATTTTTTTGCTTCGCTTGCGGTACGATATCTTCAATTTCCCTTAGGGGAGATCGACTATCGACAAGTAGGTCATGATCTTGTCTCTCTTTCAGGTGCTCAATCTGTCTTCCTCAATCTATATGTGGCAGATAAACATTGTATTGAAACCAAGGCCTTCGCTTCTTCCCTTGCAGAGGGTGCGGTGCCTTCTTGCGGCCCCTCTTTTGTCGGCCGATCTTGGCCTGTTGATGATGCGGCTGGTAAGATTTTTACATCCTCCGAGCTCATCCCTGTTAATGCCGAAACCGGTGGAGGGTCGGATACCATGGCACATAGTCTTTTTTCCCGTTTCGGGGAAGTCGGACTATGGGCTCTCGGCCTGTTCCATGATGGACGGTTTTTGGGGAATTTCTTCATGGTATTTGATGAAGGGAGGCAGAAACCGGATAGAAACGGTATCGGCACCTTTGCCGAGATTGTGGTTCACCTGCTGTTGCGAAAAGAGAGGGAGCGGCAATTGCAGCAGAACCTTACGGAGAAGGATCTGATCCTCAGGGAATCCCATCATCGCATTAAGAATAATCTTTCGCTTATATCCAGCCTTGTCGCCTTGCAGGGAGAACTCCTTTCTCCTGAGCTGGCAGGCTTGCTGTATCCGATAATCAACAGGATCAATGCTATTGTATTGATCCACGAGCAGCTCCACGAGGCGGGTAGCGATGGAAAACGGGTTTGTTTTGAAGCATATGTGAAACGTCTGGTGGGAGAGCTTGCCGATTCTTTTCGTTCTGACTACTCCGGAATAATGCTCTCACTTCTTCGTGCCGACCATGCCCTTTTTGAGGATGGGACCGCTATTCCCCTTGGCATTATTTTGACCGAGCTGGTAATGAACTCCTTTAAACACGCCTTTGAGGGCTTGTCTGGAGGACGAATAGATGTTTCTTTTATGTGTGAAGACCGGACCGCCCAATTGATTGTGCAAGACGATGGCAGGGGCATGGTCAGTTCGGAAATACCAAAACCGGACAGAGTAGGGGCCTCGCTCGGGCTTGTTTTGGTGGAATCCCTGACTGCTCAACTTCAGGGGCACTGGGAACAATCGATGGGCGAGAACGGCAGAGGATTGAAGAATATCGTTGCTTTCCCTCTACCGTGACTCTACTTGGAGGTGCGCTTATATGGAGGTTCCGATTATTTATCCGGACAGGAAACGGCTTGAGGTCGCTTATAGAAAGAGATTGCCTTGTCTGGAACAAGAGCGTGAAGGCCTTGAATTACAATTGAAAAACCTGCTTCAGACAGAAGAAATAAAAGCCACGGTAAAGGGCCGGATAAAGGCCTTCGACAGTTATTATGCAAAACTTCTTCGTAAACTCGCTTCGACGCCGGTGGAAAGCTTATCCGAGCAAGAGATTGATACGCTTATTCAGGACCTTGTCGGTGTTCGTATCTTAACACCTTTTCTTGAGTCTGTTACGGATATAGAGCGGCTTGTACGTGGCCGTTTTTCAGTCTTTGAAGTTGAACGTAAAGGAGAGGAACAGAGCTTTTGTGAGTTTGGCTATCGTTCTATCCATTTAAATATACGTCTTGATTCCGGACAGGTTTGTGAAATTCAGATACGAACGATCCTCCAGGATGCCTGGGCCGAGGTTGAGCATGAGCTGGTCTATAAAGGGAGCTTCAGTCCCTTCGATGAGCCGTTGAAACGTAAACTTGCAGCCCTCAATGCGACCCTGTCGCTTTCCGATATCATTTTCCAGGAGGTTCGCGATTATCAAAGAAAGCTAAACAGGGAACTCAGGCATCGAAGGGAAACCTTCGAACGCCAGGTCAAAACAGAACTTTCCGGAACTTCTCCTCTAACGATGATGGAGAATCTTCCTTCCCATGAAAATATCGACGATTTAGACCAGTTGCTTTTACACGCTTTGCAGGTTCACAATAGTGGAGATTACGGCGGGGCCGTGGCTCTCTATGGAAAGATCCTTGCCGGCCCCTTGTCTAAGGAGATCCGGGTTATAACCCTTATGCATCGCGGCATGGCCCGCTTCGCCGATGCCGACTACGCCGGGGCCGAAGAGGATTTTCTTGCGGCCCTCTCTTTGGAGGGACATAGGGGAAAAGCCCACTACTACCTTGGGATTTTATACCGGGTAACGGGTAGGCCCGGCCAAGCCCTTAAGGCATTTTCAACGGCTTTGGAGATAAATCCATACCACTTTGAATCGTTGCTGGGCTCGGCACGGGCTTTGTATGATCTTGGGGATACGGAAGAGGCTCTGAGTTGCTGCGATAACGCTTTAAGGCTTGTGCCTGATGACGAAGCTGCCCTCTTGTTGCGGCGGACTGTAGTCAGGAAACTTGGACTTTAACCTTGCTTTCGCTTTTCTCGTTGTTTTGGGTATCGGCAGCTGCGTTACGATCGTAGGTATAAAGGAAATTGAGCAGCACCTTGTCGACGGGGTTTTTTTCCCCCTCTTTTTCGAATCGGTTGTACAAAGCCAAGATGTAGTTCCGGATCTCCTCCGCTGCCCCGATACCGTTATCCGGTTTCGATAAAAGGTTGGTGATTACCTTTCGGGCAAGTTCTGGAGAAACGCGGCTTTTGCCCGATGAGAGGACGAAAAGGCCTGCCGCCACACAGTTCACGCTGTGCTGTTTTAGAAAAAGGATGCTGTCGGTGATGGAGATTGCCTGTTCCCAAAGATAACGCTTTTCCTTCTCGTAGAGCGTCGGATCTTTGGCGTATCGATCGATAATGTCACAGATTTTGTGAAAATTGTAGCTCACAATCTCGACATGAAGGCTCGGAACGCAGAGAAGGTGAGGGTCGGAGAGATGTATCAGTCTGAAATAGAGACCGCCAACATGTTGCGGCCGGTCGGTGGTCGACATACAACGTCGATAGATCTTTGCGCTTTCGAGATAGAGTTCGCTGATCCCATCCACATAATCACTGATATCCTGGAGTACTACTTCACCGAATTCCCGATAGAGAAAAAGAAGGGAACGTATCCAGAGATGGGTAAATGAAAGGTAGAGCTTTACCTGTTTTGGAGAAAAGGGGATCTTTCTATCCAGCGGGTGGTCGACGTTGACCACAGGGGTTTTGACCAACCGGAACTTTCTTGCAAACTGAGGCAGAAAAAAGTGGCGTACTATGACGTGTACGACCCGAAAGGCGGCCTTGAAGCTTTTTTTTCGAGTCATGAAGATGAGGGCTCCCAAAACAGCAGGTTGCTTGCTGATACGGTTCGGAACATCCATGGCTTAGTATCCTATAATCTTTTTTCCAAAAAGCATATTTTGGTAGCAACGTACACACCCGGGCATCAACCCCTTTTCGCTTTCTTTCAAAACATGGCGAAATTTTCTTGCCCGTTCGTTATTGTAGATCTGATAAAAGGAATCTTCCTCCATGATATTTCCAAGGACGTAGTCGGGATAGTCGCTGCAGAAATAGACATCGCCGTTGTAATCTATATTTCCCTGGAACCAGGGAATGGCGCATTGGTCCCTGACCGGCTGCTCGAGTTGTGAATAGTAGGTGCCGATTTTTTCCGGCTTGATTGCAGGGACCGTGATGATGGGGTAGCCATTTTTCATCGAATGGACCTTCTTCAGTACCTCTGCAAAGCGCTCTCCATCGATCCCTTCGTTGTATCCGTTGGCAAAGCCCTCCAGGCAATGGATATCGGTATCAAGCTTCTCTTTCACAAAACGCTTATGCTGTCCGATGATGTTGCTATTTGTGTATGTTCCGAGATTGATGATATGCCATGCGATCCCGAAATCCCTTGCCGCTTCGGCCAGTTTGTCGAGGTATTGGTAGTTAAGCCGGCTGATGGTGGTGACGATGCCCATGTAGGGGCGATTGCTTCCTTGTAACTTTTTTTGCTTGTTGATTTCTGCAAAACCTTCAACGACCCTTTTGTAGGAACCGGACCCACGAATCGTGTCGTTGATATCTTCAAAGCCGTCGAGACTGACGAAAAGTGCGTGCCACCTGTCCCTGACGATCTGCTCGGCTCGTGCCTTCAGAAAGGTTCCGTTGGTATTGACGCTTAAAAGATTTCCTTTCTCAACGACATACCTGCCGAACTCCATGATATCCGGATAGATAAATGGCTCACCACCCCAGACATAAAAAAGCGGCTTATGAGGGGATACCTCATCGATAAGCCGCTTATAGCGCTCGATCGGGACCAGCTTTTTTGCCTCTTGGATCGCGTAATCACCTTTCAAAACACCGGCTTCTCCACGTTGATTACACATAACGCAACGCAGATTACAGAGAGGGGTGATCCGAAAGGTCAGGAGACTCATCTCGTTACTGGTTTCGGGATGAAATCTTCGGTCGACTATTGCAGCCTTTTTCTTCCTGCCGAAACCGCTGACAAGCAGTTTTGCCATATCCGGATCTTTCAGCAGTACCTCCGGCACAACCGAGAAGTTATGTTTCATGATGCTATTCCTTTTTGCCGGTAAGGCCCATAACTGAAATTCGCATAATTGTCGCAAGAAAGGTGTCGGAGAGCAATGCCCCGAAGAATGCCGAAATTTGGTTGCCGAAGCCAGGTATCACCCTTGCCTTTCCGGCAAGCAGCGCCCTGACCGCCGAGCGCGCAACTCGGTCGGCAGACATCCCCTTCCGAAATGAAAAGCTGCGGTACTTCTGGCTTTCGATTCCGGCAGCTACATCGAATCCTGTTCGTATGAATCCCGGCTCCAGCAAGGTGACGGAAACTCCGCTGCCGTATAACTCCGCCCGCAAGGCAAGAGTAAAGGTGTGAACAAAGCTTTTTGTCGCACCATAGCCGGCGAAAAAGGGCATCGGCTGTCCTCCCGCAAGGGAGCCGACATTCAGGACGTTTCCCTTTCCTCTATCCGTTAGCATCGGTACAAAAAGCCGACACATGTTTGCTAGGGACTCTATATTCAATTTGATCATTGCGGCGAGGTCGTCTTTGTTTTGTTTGATCACAGGACCAAAAAGCCCTCTTCCCGCATTGTTTACCAATATCTCCAGCGGCGTATCTTCCTCGGTACAGAGGGCGGAAACCTCTTCGGCAAGCCGTTCTATTGCCCCCTCTTCGACGAGATCGCAAGGTATGATCTTAACCTTCGGAGCGCCGCATGTAAGGCACTCTTGTGCCCCTGAAGCAAGAACCTCTTTCCTTCGTCCGCAGAGAATAAGAGGATAGGATCGGGCAGCCAGCAATTTTGCCATTTCCAGACCAAGCCCGGACCCCCCTCCTGTTATTAAGGCGTATCCTTTTTGGGTGCTTTCCATGAAGAGAATATACGATCTGAGGCCGGAATAAACAAGGGCGCCGGTTACTATCAATATGATATTCTTGTTGTTTTGTGGCTTTGACAATACAATGGGTGCAATGCATGAAAAAAAGATGGGGCGTGAAAGGCTATTTGCGATTTTTCTCATTGGTGTTTCTCTTTTATCGCATATGGGTGCCGGCCTTTTTTTCGGGGTCCAGGAGCAACATGTTGACTACCTGCGGATTCACTGGCACCTTTCCTTTTATCTCCTTCTTGCCGCTTCTGCCCTGCTTTCAATCCTTATCAATCTAAAAATCGATAGTGGGAAAAAACAGGTTATTCTTCTTATTGACGTCTTGCTTTTTTTTCTTATCGGATACCCTCTGGGGCCTCATCTCGATATCGAAATTATTCTTGGGATTAATCTCATTACCATCTTGGTTTTTTCCTTTTCAGATCTTTACGGAGAGAAGATCGCCCTGATCATCATTGTCGTTACCTTAATGCTTCAGGCTCCATACAGCCTCTGGTTTACACAGGTACCGGCCCCTTCGATGGAGAATATGATTTTCGCCGCCTTTATCCTCGTCGTCTTCACCCTGTTTTTGTCGATTTTGAAGCGTGTGATGAACCGTCTGCATTATGAGGAGATCCGCAGCAGAAAGTACAACAGGGCCCTCGACGAACTGACGAACAACTCTTTCGACTATCAGCATATCTCACGGCAGAACGCCATGGAACTGATTCAGATCGAAAAGCAATATATCACCAGGGAAGTTCATGATATCATCAGCTACGCAATGACAAATCAGCTCATGTTGGTGCAGGCGGCCATGAGCATCAAGGATAAGAATTCTCCTGTGGTCGACGAATTACTGGAGAAGGCCAAGAATGAGATCAACGGTGGAATGTCGAAGACCAGGGCTGCCTTGGGTGAACTTCGGGATCAGGAGTTTGATCAGGAAGATGTCAATCTCCTTGTCGAGCAACTGATTGCCAAGTTCAAGAATTTTTCGCATATCGATGTCCAGTTTAGGAAGGATGAGTTTTTTTCCCGCTTGCCCAGAAGTTATAATCAGACCATCTTTCATATCATTCAGCAGTGTATGACCAACACCTATCTTCACAGCAGTGCAGATGCAATAGAGATCCTTTGTGAACATGAGGGCAGATGTGTGGTTGTGGTGGTCAAGGACAATGGCACCAATAGCCGGGGCTTCCGTGAAGGGATCGGTATCAAGGGTATGCGGGAACGGATCGAGATGTTTGGCGGTGTGCTGAAAATTTCTGCCTTAAGCCTGGGCTTTACCGTACGTGCCGAGATTCCCATAACAGAGGATTGATAGTTGTGGATAAGGTAAGCGTTTTGTTGGTTGACGATCAGCTCCTTTTTCTGGAAAGTCTTAAAATCGTTCTGGAGAACCTTTCTGAAGAGATCGAGGTGTGCGGCCTTGCTTCTTCCGGCCTCGAAGCGATCAGCTTGGCGGCAACGTGTCGACCCGATGTTATTTTGATGGATGTGAGCATGCCTGAGATGGACGGAATCGAAGCATCGGCGAGAATTAAGGCCGAGCGGCCCGATGTCAACATCATCATGCTGACCACCTTCGAGGAGAAGGATAAGGTCCAGGAAGCCATCAAGCTGGGGATAAACGGCTATCTGCTCAAGAATCTTAAACCCGAATTGCTTATCCAGTATATCCTGCTCTCGGCTGAGGGCGGTGTTTTCCTTTCGACCGAGGTGGCGGACCGCTTATGCCGCCAGGGTGGGGATGAAAAGGCCGAGGATGAGCAAGCGGAACGCTGCCTGGATGAAGATGATAGTTCCTACAAGTTCCTCACGAGGCGGGAAAAAGAGGTGCTGAAATACCTTGCCATGGATATGACAAACATGGAGATCGCCGAAAAAATCCATGTAGGCTATCAGACAATACGTAATTATATCAGCGTGATTTATTCTAAGCTGAACGTGTCGAATCGGATGGAAGTAATCAAGAAGATACAGGAGCTGTAAAAAGGGACAGAATTGAGTACATTTTGCTTACATTTGTAACTTGTGGTCAGGCGTTACCCCATCCGATACTATGATAAAATTTTCGATATGAAAAAGGAGAGGGTACGATGAAAAAACGATGTTTGGCTTTTCTGCTTTTATTGTCCCTTGTCACTGTCGGCGTTTTTGCTTCCGGTGATCAGGAGAGCGCCGATTCTGGCAAGGAAAAGGTTGTTCTGCGAATGGGGTCGTGGAGGATGGATGACGTCGCCCAGATGGAGGCTGTTTTGGCCGAATTTACCAAAACCCATCCGGGAATTGAGATTCTCTTTCAGCCGACCAATCCGCCGGACTACAATGCAACCTTGCGGCTGCAGCTGGAATCCGGTACGGGGCCGGATATCATGTATGCCCGTTCGTATGCCACCGGGATTCAGCTTTTCGAAGATGGTTATCTAAGCGATCTCACCTCGCTTCCCGGCCTTGATACAACCTACAGCGAAGGCAATCGGGCTCCCTGGATGACAAAGGACGGCAAGAATTTCGCCATTCCCTTCACCGCAGTATCCCATGGAGTTTTTTACAACAAAGATATTTTTAAGGAATTGGGTCTTTCGATTCCCGAAAGCTGGAGCGATTTTCTCTCCGTCTGCAAAAAGATCAAGGCGGCTGGCTATATCCCCGTTGCGAATTCCCTTGGTGACGAGTGGGATATCAACGAGGTTGTTTTTATGAATCTCGCCCCCAACTTTATCGGCGGAAGAGAAGGGCGTCTTGCATACGACGAGGGCAAAACCCCTTTCAACGACAAGAAAGTAGTTGCCCTTTTTCAGGCCATGGCTTCACTGGCCCCTTACCTGCCGGAAGGTTTTGAGGCTCTGACCTACAACGACAGCAATGCCCTCTTCGCCACCGGACAGGCCGCCATGTATTTCGATGGCTCCTGGACCCTCGGCACCTTCAGCGATGTGGATTTTGATTGGGGCGTTTTTGCTCCTCCGGCTCCCGATGGACAGAAAGTGCATTATATCTGTTTCCATCCCGATGCGGGCATGGCCATAAACAGCAGCACAAAGTACCCTGAAGAGGCTAAAATCTTCCTCGAATGGCTTGGCTCTCCCGAGGGTGCACAGGTTTTGGCAGAAAACCTTCCTATGGGGATGTTTCCGATGAGCAATATCGCCGTCGAGATCGAAGATCTTCATGCAAAAGAGTTCCTTTCCCTCAACGAGGGGCGTCAGCTCGATGTCAGATGGGCCTGGCCGGAACTGCTTGGCGGAGATCCCTCCGGCTATAACCTGATGATGGAAGGTTCGATCGGTGTCGTTACGGGACGAATCACTCCCAAGCAGGCTGCCGATAATCTCCAGGAAGGCTTGGCTAAATGGTATCCTCCTGCCCAGAAATGGTAAGGAGCTGTTGCGTTACTTCAGCGGCCCGGAGTGGTTGAGTGGTTTGCCTCTCCGGGCCGTTTTCGAAAGGATCTGTTATGCAGCGATATATTGAAGGGCGGAGTCAACCCTTTTCCTGGTTTCTTTACATTCTCCCGGCTTTGCTTGTCTATCTTGTATTTCTTGCCTATCCCCTTTTCAGCTCCATGCTGGCCAGCTTCATGACGGGCAATCATGCTCAGATTCAAACCTTCGTGGGATTTGACAACTATGTTCGTCTCTTTACCGAAGAGGAACTTTCCACGCGTTATTTCTCGGCCTTCAGAAATACCGTTATCTTTTTCGCCATCCACATGCTGGTTCAGAATGTTCTGGGGATGTTGTTTGCCAACCTCCTGCAAAACAAACATTTGAAGGGGCGCAAATTCTATCAAACGATCATTTTTATTCCCGCTACCCTGGCCATTATCGTTACAGGCTATCTCTGGAAGCTGATTCTGAATCCACAGTGGGGTGCCTTTAACCTTGTTCTTAAGGCCCTCGGATCCGAGCACGCAAATTTCCCCTGGCTCGGCACCCCTGGAGTCTCCCTGGTCGTTATTTCGCTGGTTTCTTCCTGGCAGTGGGTTGGTATCCCGACGATGTTTTTTATTTCCGCCTTGGGGAATATCCCGGATGAATTGTACGAAGCTGCCGCGATAAGCGGAGCTTCACCGTGGCAGGTCTTTACCAACATCAAATTGCCTCTCATCATGCCCACAGTGGGGGTCGTCTCGACTCTCACCTTTGTGAACAACTTCAACGCCTTTGATGTTGTATTTGCCATGGAGAATGTAAATGGTGCTCCCGATTATTCGACGGATATTCTCGGGACCTTCTTTTATCGAACCGGTATTGCGGGACAGCATCCCATCGGTATCCCCGATCGGGGAATGGGAGCGGCAGTGGCTACCGTTACCTTTGTGGTACTGATCATTGGGGTGGCCCTGATTCGTCATATCACTGTTAAGCAAGATGAGGCCTGACATGAAAAACACAACAAAACATAGACAACTGGGGAGCACCGGACGGGGAATTACCTATCTCGTGCTAAGTCTTTGGTCGTTGATGGTTATCTTTCCGGTCTGGACCATGGTAATCAACTCTTTTAAAAAACGGCTCGATATCTATAAAGACCCTTTTGGTTTCCCTTCCTTATGGAGTTTCGACAGCTACCTGGCAGTGTTGAAGGGGCACCAGTTCGGGCGCTATTTTTTCAACAGCATATTGATAACCGTTCTCTCACTGATGCTGATTCTGCTTCTCGGCAGTCTCGCCTCCTATGCCATCGCCCGCTGGAATTCCAAGCTGTCACGATGGTTATATGCCTTCATGATCGCCGGTATGATGATCCCGATTCGGATCGGCAGCATTCCCCTTTTGCGAATGATCAATGAAATGGGGCTTATGAACAGCCTTTTCAGTCTCTTGCCGATCTATGTGGCGATGGGTATTCCCGTTGCCGTTCTCGTTCTGACCCAGTTTATTCGCGATATCCCCATCGAGATGACCGAGGCCGCCCTCATTGACGGGGCCAAACCGCGACAGATATATTACAAGATCGTATTGAAGCTGATTCAGCCTGCCATGGCTTCGGTTGCCATCTACAACCTCGTTCCTATCTGGAACGACCTCTGGTTTCCGCTCATTTTCATCAACAAGGAGAGCCAGAAAACGGTCATTTTGGGGGTGACGACCCTTTTCGGCCAGTATCAGACCGATTGGTCGAGAATCCTCGCGGTTTTAACTCTTGCTTCTCTTCCCATTCTTCTCCTCTATCTTGCGATGTCCAGGCAGTTTGTGGAAGGCCTGACTGCAGGAGCAGTCAAGGGATAGCTCTCAGGAGGTCCGAATTCTTCCCCTTTTGTTGAAGATTCGGGCCATCCTCTCTTATTTATAGTTGTCATATCATATAATATTTCTCATATACAGATAGGGGTAAAAGCTTTGATTTATCGGCCCTGGGTACTGTTTATTGTTTGCTTTTTTGATAATATATATGATTCAGATTCCAGTAAAGGAATATGGTAATGAATGACAAGAGTAGTGATATAGTCAAAATAGGCCTGGATATTGGCTCTACGACGGTGAAAATCGTCCTTCTGGATCAAGCCAATACCATTTTGTATAAGGAATATGCCCGTCACCGTTCGGATATTAAAGAGAGCCTCATTGTTCTCCTTGAACGGGCCTACGAGCAATTCGGAGATCGAAACATCACCTTGAAAGCTGCCGGATCGGCGGGAATCAGCATTGCCGAGTGGCTCGGCATTCCCTTTGTTCAGGAGGTTATTGCTTCCACCGGTGCTATCGAGGCATTTCTTCCTCAGACCGACGTCGCCATTGAGCTCGGCGGTGAGGATGCCAAGATTACCTACTTCGAGGGTACCGTCGACCAGCGCATGAATGGTAGCTGTGCCGGAGGTACGGGGGCCTTCATCGATCAGATGGCGGTGCTTTTGAAAACTGATGCCGACGGCCTGAACGAACTGGCGTCCCGCCACTCACACATTTATCCCATAGCGGCACGGTGCGGTGTCTTTGCAAAGACCGATATTCAGCCCCTTTTGAACGAGGGCGCGGCCAGGGAAGACATCGCCGCATCGGTGCTTCAGGCGGTGGTCAATCAGACAATCGGTGGCCTTGCACAGGGAAAGCCGATACGGGGCCATGTCGCCTTTCTCGGAGGACCGCTTTCCTTCATGCCCGAGCTGCGTAAGCGCTTTATCGAGACCCTTAAGCTTACTCCTGAGGAGGTCGTCTTCCCGGAGGAACTCGCCCGTTTCGTTGTGGCGATCGGGGCCGCTCTTGCCTCCGATGAAGAAGAACCGTTTCCCTTCCGTGAGTTGAAGGAGAAGCTTCCCGGACTGCGTTCGGCCACCAGTTTTGAGGTCCATCGTCTTCGTCCCCTGTTCTATGATGAGAAGGAGCTTGCGCAGTTTCGCGCGCGGCATGCGAAGCATAGTGTTGCCAGGGCGCCTTTGGCCGAGTATCACGGAAAAGCTTATCTGGGTGTCGATGCAGGCAGTACCACCACCAAGGCCGCCCTTATCGACGATGACGGACAACTCCTTTGGTCCTTTTACAGCGGAAACAACGGCTCTCCCCTGAAAAGCAGCATTGGCATGTTGAGTGACCTTTACGCCCTCTTGCCCGATGATGTGGAGATTTCATGTTCCACGGTAACCGGTTACGGCGAGTCCCTTCTCAAAGCGGCCCTCAAAATCGATATCGGCGAGATCGAAACCGTCGCCCATTACAAGGCGGCCGAGCATTTTCTCCCGGGTGTCGATTTTATTCTCGATATCGGCGGACAAGATATGAAATGTCTTCGTATCCGTGACGGTGTCATCGATGAGATCCTGCTGAACGAAGCCTGTTCTTCCGGATGCGGTTCCTTTATTGAAACCTTTGCCATCAGCCTTGGTATGCCGGTGGCGGACTTTGCGAAAGAGGCTCTTCTCGCCGAGCAGCCCGTGGACCTCGGCAGCCGCTGTACCGTGTTTATGAACAGCCGGGTCAAACAGGCCCAGAAGGAGGGCGTGACCGTCGGCGATATTTCCGCCGGACTCTGTTATTCGGTCATCAAGAATGCCCTGACCAAGGTGATCAAGATCAAGAATCCCGAGGACCTTGGTGAGAAGATTATTGTCCAAGGTGGAACCTTTTATAACGAGGCGGCCCTGCGGGCCTTCGAGCTGATTAGTGCAAGAGAGACCGTGCGCCCCGACATTGCCGGTATCATGGGGGCCTTCGGGGCGGCTCTGATCAGCCGTGAGCGTTCTGTCCAGGACTGTAAGAGTTCGATGCTTGGAAGAGACGAACTGGAGAGTTTCACCGTTGAAACCAGCATGGATCGATGCGGAAAGTGTGCAAACAACTGTCGCCTTACCATCTCTCGTTTCTCCGACGGCCGACGTTTCGTTTCAGGTAACCGGTGCGAGCGGGGGGCCGGTGAGGAGCAGGCCTTTGAGAGAAGCAAAGATCTCCCTAATCTCTACGCCTACAAGGAACAGCGTCTGTTTGCCTATACTCCCATCACCAAGGAAAAGGCGAAAGCTACCGTCGGTATCCCCCGGGGATTAAATACCTACGAAAACTACCCCTTTTGGTTTACCTTCTTCACAGAACTTGGCTATCGGGTTGAGCTTTCCCGCAGCAGCAACAAGCGGCTTTTCGAGGAGGGAATGGACACCATCCCTGCGGAATCGGTCTGCTATCCTGCCAAGCTTATGCATGGCCATATCGTCAATCTTGAAAAACGCAAGGTCGATTTTATCTGGTATCCGTCGGTTCCCTACGAAAAGAAAGAGGACCCGGAAGCGACTAATCATTATAACTGTCCCATCGTCGCGGGCTACCCGGAGGTGATAAAAAATAATGTCGGGGGGCTCAACGAAGAAGGGGTTCCCTTTCTGAATCCCTATTTCTCCATGGATCATAAGCATCGCCTCAAGCTCCGGCTCTGGAAGGAGTTACGTCACCGTGGGCACTCTCTTCGTGCCATTTCCGCTGCGGTTGAGGCTGCCTGGACCGAGAAGGAGCGTACGAAAGAGGATATTCGGAAAGAGGGCGAACGTGCGTTGCGTTATATCCGGGAACATGACATCCGGGGCATTGTTCTTGCCGGCCGTCCCTATCATGTCGATTCCGAAGTCAATCACGGAATTCCCGATCTCATCATCCAGATGGGGATGGCTGTCCTTTCCGAGGATTCCGTGGCGCATCTCGGACGAATCGAGCGCCCGCTGCGGGTTGTCGACCAGTGGGTATATCACAACCGGCTTTACGCTGCGGCAACCTTTGTCGGAAAGACCAAGGGGCTTGAACTCGTTCAGCTCAATAGTTTTGGCTGCGGTCTCGATGCGATCACCACCGACCAGATACATGAAATTCTCCACGGTTATGGCAAGATCTATACCGTTCTCAAGATCGATGAAGGGAATCAGCTGGGGGCTGCCAGGATAAGGCTTCGTAGTCTCAAGGCTGTCATGGACGAGCGGGACAGGGGCGCGATTCCCGTTCTCCACGAGAAGGAAAAACGGGAGAGGGTACTCTTTACCAAGGAGATGCGGGAGACCTACACTATTCTCGCTCCTCAGATGGCTCCCATGCATTTTGATATCATTCAGGCCGCATTCTCGCATTCCGGCTATAATCTCGTAGTCCTGCCTGAGGTGGACCACGAAGCCGTGGATGTAGGCCTTAAATATGTGAACAACGACGCCTGCTATCCCTCCATCATTGTGGTGGGGCAGTTGATAAATGCCATCCAGTCCGGAAAGTATGATCCCAACAGGGTTGCCCTGCTTTTGACGCAGACAGGAGGGGGATGTCGTGCCACAAACTACATCGGCTTCCTGCGAAAGGCTCTGGAGGATGCTGATCTCGCCCATATTCCGGTTATCAGTCTCAACGCCCTCGGTATGGAGAAGAATCCCGGCTTTACCCTTACGGCGAAACTGGCCAAGCGGGCCTTTCAGGGGCTTGTCTACGGAGATCTGCTCATGCGTATGCTCCTTCGGACCAGACCCTATGAGGCTGAACCCGGAAGTGCCGAGGCCTTATACCACAAGTGGAAAGATATCTGTAAGAATTCTCTTAAACGGGCCTCCACCTGGCGCTATCACTCAAACACCAGGAAGATGGTCAGAGAGTTCGACCGTTTGCCGTTGCTGGATATCAAAAAGCCGAAGGTTGGTCTTGTCGGCGAGATCCTCGTCAAGTTTCATCCAACGGCCAACAACCAGGTGATCAAGGTCGTGGAACATGAGGGTGCCGAGGCGGTTATGCCCGATCTTTACGACTTCTTCCTCTATACAGCCCATACGGCGCACTTTGCACGCACCCACCTTTCTGGCAGCAGAAAAAAAGAGTTTTTCTCCGCACTTTTTATCCGTTATCTCGAACGTTTTCGAAAGGTGATGAGACGGGAACTTAAACGCAGTGTTCATTTTCATGCTCCTCCTACGATCTATGAGCTTGCCCGCCGAACAAAACCGGTGGTAAGCCTCGGTACTCAGATGGGGGAAGGGTGGTTTTTAACCGGTGAGATGATCGAGCTGATTGAAAGCGGTGCCGACAATGTGATCTGTATGCAGCCCTTTGCCTGCCTCCCGAACCAGATAACAGGGAAGGGGATGATCAAGGCGCTGAAGAATCGCTATGAGCAGGCCAATATTGCCGCCATCGATTATGATCCCGGGGCCAGCGAGGTGAATCAGCTCAACCGCATCAAATTGATGCTTTCGGTTGCTTTTAAGAAACTGGAAGCGGAGAATGTGGCAAGCCAGGAGGATAAAGAGCGGGCCTAAAACGGCTTATTCTCGTATCAGTATCGAGGGGTAGCCGAGTTCCGAGAGGGTTTTTCGCATGGCTTCCAGTTCGCTGTTGGCCACATGTGGAACCACGATCCGATAGTGGCCGGTGGGGGCTGCTTCTATCGAGGCGCTTATTCCGCGGCCTGCTAAGAGCGTGTGCGTACGTTCTGCGTTTTCCCGCAGTCCGAAACTTGCGACCTGAATGGTGACAGTTGCGTTTTTTTCATGGCGTCGATAGAGGTCCTGGGGTACTCCCTCGGGAGGTTCTCCGATTACTTCCAGTGAAACCTTCGCGATCCCTCTCCCAACCATGTCTATAGCCTCGGCCGCAGCCCTGGACAGGTCGATGATACGTCCTTCCACAAAGGGCCCCCGGTCGTTGATTCTCACTTCGACGCTTTTGTCGTTGTCCAGATTTGTCACCCGTACAAGGGTCCCGAATGGCAGGGTCTTATGAGCGGCGGTCAACTTGTTGGTATCGAAGACCTCTCCGTTGGCGGTTTTTCGCCCCTGGAATTTCCCTCCGTACCAGGAGGCGAAACCGACCTGTTTCGCCTCCATATCGGCCACCAGTGGCTGACAAAAGAGATTTCCGGGAAAAAGAAGGAGAGAAAGCAGTAGGGACGAAAAAAAAGCACGCTGCATCATGTTTTTCTCTCGGCATGTTTACGCCTCGACATAAGTGCCGATGCGCCGATAAGGACCAGAAAGGTTATCAGGTAGGGAAAGGCCAGCATGAGCGTCGGCGGAAGCCAACTCAAGCCCTGGGCATTCCCTGCGACCGCATCGGCAAAGGCGAAAAGCCATGAGGCCAGGAAGATCCCGACGGGAGATTTTCTGCCGAGGAAAACAGCGACCAGGGCTATCCATCCCTTCCCTGCGGTTATGCCGGGAACAAAGGCCTCGAGGCGGAGGGAGAGAAATGCTCCGGCAATACCGCAAAAAAGCCCTGAAAGGGTGATGGCCTGAAACTGGACAGCTCCGGGAGAAACACCCCGTCCCTTGAGCACTTCCGGGTCGATACCTGCAGCTCTGGCTCGCAGGCCGAAGGGTGTCTGGTTGAGCAGATAGATAAGCAGGGGGACAAGCAGCAATCCGACAAGGGGCGCCGGGGTGATGGTTCCTCCCGTCGGAAAGGGGATATGCGGCAGAGATGGCATGTTTGCAATGCGTATGACCCCTCTGGTGGAAAAAAACTGACCCGAAAGAAAGGTGACCAGGCCCGTGGCCAGCAGGTTGACCGCAAGACCCGCGATGAAGATGTTTGCCTGGAGGCGGACGCCGAAGAAACCGAAGAGCGCTGCCGCCCCGGCGCTTGCCGTCGCTGCGGCAAGCAGCCCCAGTATGATGCTTCCGCTAAAGCCTGCCACCACTACCGCCGTAAAGGCCCCTATCAGCATAAGTCCTTCCAGGGCGATATTCAGTATCCCTGCCCGTTCGGTTATGACCCCGCCGAGGGCCGCAATGAGGACCGGTGCCATCAGGTCGAAGATGCTTGCAATCACTGCTTTTTCCTCCTTCCGATCACAATACGGGCGGTGATAAAGAGGAAGACCACCCCCTGAACGATGCTTGATAATTCCATACTTATACTGCTGGAAAGGGTTGCGGTATCCGTCGCTTCCTGAAGAAATGCAAAAACGATACCGGCCGGGATGATAAGCAAGGGATGGTTGGCTCCGATAAGCGCCACGGCAATGCCGTTCCAGCCCAATCCGGAGCTTGCTCCCTGGATGGCCATGTGAAGATCCCCTACAATCGTAAAGGCCCCGACGATACCGTAGAGAGCCCCACTGATAATCATAGGTACTACGAGATGGCGATCCACATCGATGCCTCCGTAGCGGGCGAATTCACGGTTCAGGCCGCAGAGGCGCAGCTCGTAGCCTCGGTAACTCTTGAACAGATAGAGATACAGAAACCATGCGATCAGCGGTGCGATGAAAATCACCGGGGTCAGATGGGAGGGGGGGAGGAGTCGGGGCAACCAAAAGCTTTTGGAAATCTCCGGAGTGGAAAGGAGGAAGCTCTTTTGGTCCCGGAGAGGACCTATGATCAGATAGTCGATGGTGTAAACCAGGCTCTGGCCCAGGAGAAAAGAGCTTATCAGCTCGTCGGTATTCCAGAACCGCTTGAACAAGCCGCAGAGCCCTGCCGCCGCTGCTCCTGCCACTGATGCGGCGGACACCATGATTGCGATTCCGAGAAAACCGCTTTCCGGTGGGAGTATGGTACCCAACATGGCCGCAGTAAAGGCTCCCGCATAGACCTGGCCTTCTCCTCCCAGGTTGAAAACTCCACTGCGGAAGGCAATCGACATTCCGCCTCCGGCGATCATCAGAAGGGCCGCAAGGGAGAGCATGTTGCCGAAGTAGTATCTGGAAGAGAATGGCCCGGTAAAGAAATTGAGTATCGCCTTTCCCGGATGGGGAGCTGCTATCAGCATGATGAGCAGGGCGGTAAGGGTTGCGGCAGAAAGAGCCGTTGCTGTTCTGTGACTCCGCTTCATAAAGGGTTTCCCTGCAGCATCAATCTTCCAGCTTTTTCTCTATCGAGCTCTCGTGCCTGCACCGTGGCCACCATCGCCCCTCCGTGAAGAACGACGATACGATCGGCTGCGGAAAGCGCCTCGTCGATATCGGAGGTGAGCAGCAGGACACCGCTGCCAGCCTGTTTCATTGAATCAATCTTTTCAAGTATGCGCTTTCTGCTTGCTACATCAAGCCCCCAGGAGGGCTCTGCGAAGAGTATGAGGGAAGGGGAACGGCTAAGCTCCCTTCCGATAATGACTTTCTGAATGTTCCCTCCGGAGAGCGCATCCATGCGGTCGCCTGCTCCTCCTCGTATCCCGTACTCCTCAAAGAGGTGTTTTGTGAAGCGTTGGATCTCATCCTCCTTCATGGTGGCCCAGCCGTGAAAGGTCCGGTAGTTCAGAAGAATGAGGTTTTCCGCAACCGTGGATGAGATACTGGCACCCCGGACCATTCTGTCTGTCGGTACATAGGCAACCCTTTTTTTACGCAGCAGCTCCGGGCTGAGCCGTTCGAGTCGCTCTCCAAACAGACATATCTCCCCCGTGTCCGGAGGAGAGAGACCGGCAAGAAGCCGCTCCACGGTTTCAAGCCCCGCTTCCCGCATACCCAGCACGGCTATTGCTTCTCCGGGCGAGAGGGAGAACGAGAGCCCTTTGAGCGGCGGGTAGCCCTCGCAGTTGCAGGTAAGCCTTTCGACGGAAAGCAAGGGGGATGAGGGCCCAGCGACCTTTTTGTCTGTCGTCTTGGGCTTTCTGCTTATACTGGTGATATCGGTCCTCTCCTTCTGAGGTTTTCCGTCGATCATGAGATGAGTGAGCTTTTCCAAACTACACTCCTTGGAACGAAGGGTCCTGATCAATCTTCCCTCACGAAGTACCGCAATCGTATCGGCGTTCCCCAGCGCCTCCCGTAATTTGTGCGTAACGATAAATATTGTGTGCCCCTCTTCTTTCAGACGTGCAAGAAGCCTGTACAGATATTCGGTTTCCCTATCGTCGAAAATAGTGGTCGGTTCGTCGAGCACAATCACCTTCACCGAGCGGGAAAGCAGATAGAGAAGGCTCACATTCTGGCGTTCCACCGCATCAAGCCCCCCGGCCTTTCTCGAAAGTTCTATCGGAATACCGTATCGGTCGGAGACCTTTTGTATCTCTGCAGCAGCCCTTCGCCGTTCTATCCTGCCGGGGAATCGAGTCGGCTCGTTTCCCAAAAGGAGGTTATCAAGAACGCTAAAATCGGGAATCAGCCGAACCTGTTGACGGACCATGCCGATGCCCGTTTCAAGAGCATCGGCCGTCGTTGAAAAGTGTTTCGCCTCTCCGCCGATGAGGATGGTCCCGCTGTCCGGCTTCAGATAACCGCACATGAGCTTCATAAGGGTCGATTTCCCTGAACCGTTTTCTCCAATCAGGGCAACCGTCTCACCAGCGGCAGCATTGAGAGAGACCGAACGACAGGCATGAATTCCGTTTTCACGATAGGTTTTATCGATTTCCTTCAGCGATACCGCTATCTGTTTCCGGCCGGGGTCCATGGCCTTATCGCTCTTCCTCTAAGAGAGGGAGGAGAGGATTGCCTTGCTTCAGATCTTCGAGAAACCGATGTTGTCGTTCCCTCAGCTCTTTGGGGACCGTTTCCCTGTAGTGTTCGTCGTTTTCGACAAAGGTGATCCACCCGTCTTTGGTCGATGCGACCTCGGCACTGCCGAATGGAAGCGTTCCGTCGATAGCCGCAAGGCTCTTTTCGTAGGCCGCCCGGTACTGTTCGACGGCGGTACTCCCGATAACCGTACCCGGCGCAACATCGTAGCCCGCCGTATCGAACCATAGTACGTAGCGGCCCCGTTCCTTGGCGGCGGCCACCACTCCCTGATTTGCCCCTCCCGCAATGGTAAGGATCACGTCTGTTCCGCTGTCGTAGAGCGATGAGGCCAGTTCGGAGCCCTTTGAGGCATCGAACCAGTTCCCCACGACGCGGAATTCGATCTTTGCCTCCGGTGCCACACGTTTTACCCCGCGCTCAAAGCCGGGACGTATTGCCTGGTTCATATCCGGATATTCCTGACCGACAATCATTCCCACCGAGAGATGTTCCTTGTCGGCACCACTCATATCCGAGCCGGTAACAAGAGCTGCGAAGGTTCCTGCAAGATACCCCTGTTCCATCTGGTGGTATCGCAGCGTGTAAATCGACGGATTACCTTCGAGAAATCCGTCGAGTATGAGGAATTTCTGCTGCGGGAATTCCCCCGATATTGCTTCACAAATCTTAGGCAGAGCCGGATTTGTCGTAACAATCAGATCCCAGTCGCCCGAGGCTGCAAGAGCCTTTACCTTTTCGCCCCATTCTCCCTGGTTGAAGCCCCCTTCGATAACCGAAGCCTCGACCTTATCCCGTTCCTTTGCGGCAGCAAGCACCCCGTCGGCCATTTCGCTGTAGGTCGGGCTTCCCTCGGTAACACCGGGGATGAAGACGGCAATGTCGTATGTATCATCCTTTTGTGAACATCCGGGGAACACAAGGGTCAAGAACAAAAAAACGGTTATGACGAGAAGATGCATGCCGATTCTTCTCTTTCCTATATTATGAAAAAACACCGATCCCTCCTTGTGGATCGAAACAGCATTTTTCCGGGGGGAGCTACAGGAAGGTCTATCGTGCGGTAGGCGATCCCATATTTCTTCTCCCATCCAGACTTTCACTGTCGGTAACGGAATCTCACCGTTTCACCCCAAGGCTTTCGGGATTGCGGACTATCACCGCCGGTCGGGACCCGAAGTCCCTCCCTCGAAGAAAATGGTATGAAAAATATAGTATGAATCCGTGAGCTTTTCGTCAAGAGAGCTTTGGTTGACCCCTATCCCTCTCTGGTGGTATGCTCGGCTACGGTCCAGAAGAGAACTATCGATTCCGAGGTATCCGTTTCTATGAGTATTATTAAACCCGCCAGTCTGGGGATCATCGCCTGCCCCGGCGCCGAGCAATTTACTTCCGATGTGATTCGGCATCTTAAACGCCAATATGTCAAGAAGTATCATAAACTTGCTTCCGATCTTTCGGCAAAGTACAGCATGACAACCGAAGAGGTCTGGAAGAGAATGAACCTCATTGAGGACTTGCATCGGCTTGAGGATGATCCGAGAAAGAGACCGGTAGACCGTTTTCGTCCGCCCGAATTTCGGCTGCCTGTACGTTTTACCAGATTTGCCAACGGGGAATTCAAGTCGGAACTCCTCTCTTCGGTGAAGGGAATGAGTGTTTTCATCATCCAGGATGTGGAAAATCACTACCCTCTATCTTTCTATAATTCCGAGGAATTGGTGCGTCTTTCGGTAAACGACCATGTGATGATGCTGTTCACCACCATCGATGCCGCCCTGGAAGCGGGTGCGGAAAGCGTTACCCTTGTTCTTCCGACCTATCCCTACAGTCGCCAGCATAAGAAGCGGGGAAGGGAAGCTCTCACCGCCCGTTGGTTCGGCCAGATGTGTGAGCACAGCGGTGCCAGCAGGATCATAACCGTGGATATCCATTCGAAGGAGATCGAAAACACCTTCAATAAGCTGATCTTGGAGAATCTTCACGGAAGCTATCAGATTATTCGTGCGTTAAAGGATCTTGTTGATCTCAGCGACCCCGACCTCGTTGTGGTCAGCCCCGATACCGGGGCCGTGGACCGCAATAAATTTTATGCCGGGAATCTGAAAAAGCCTTTGGCCCTTTTATATAAGGAACGGGATTATTCGCGGGTAAGTCGTGATGCATCGAGTAGTAACATTACCAATATTCGGCTCCTCGGGGACGTAACGGGAAAGATCGTCTTTATGGCCGATGATATGCTTGGGACGGGCGGCACCTTGATGAAAGCAATGCGGGAGCTGAAACGACTGGGCGCCAGGCAGATCATAGCCGCCGCAAGCCTTCCTTTTTTTACCGGCGATGCCGTCGACCACTTTGACCAGGCGTATAAAGAGGGAATCTTCTACCGAATCATCGGAACAAACGCAGTCTATCACGACGCAATGTTACTTGATCGTGAATGGTATATTTCCGCCGACATCACTGATCTTCATGCACGTATCATCAGCAGGCTTCACCACGGGCGCTCTCTTTCTCCTCTGCTTGAGAATAGCCGCATCATACAAAAGCTGCTGCGTAAGGAGTGAAGAAAAGGAATGGGAAAGATGAGTATCCGCCGGAACGGCAAGGTCCTTGCCGTCGACATCGGCACCTCTTCCATGAAGGGGGCGGTGATAGACTCCGGCGGGCATGCCTTTTCTCTGGTGCGGGTTCCTTTTCCGGAAATAGCTCCTCCGAAAGCTGCCGAAAGTGCATTAACGTGGGAAGGGCTCTGGGATCCCGAACTATGGGATGCCGGCTTTCATGAGCTTCTTCATCGGCTCGGACCGGATTGCTGCGGCAGTATCGATGCTGTGGCGATAAGCGGTAACGGTCCCTCTGTTGTTCCTCTCGGCCGTGACGGCAAGCCCGTTGCCGGCTCACTGCTTTGGCACGACAGGCGGGAGCGACGGCTCGACGGTGACCCCTCCTTCTTCTTGCCGAAGATGGCCTGGTACCGCCAATATCCCGATCTCTGGAGAACCATAGAAGGATTTATCGGCTGTCCGGAGTATCTCGGCTATCTTCTTACCGGCGAACGCTTTTTCTATACCCCGTCGGAGGAATTCATCCCCCATCTTTGGAGTCGGAAAAGCGCCGATCTCTACGACATCCCGCTGAAGATGCTTCCTCCCCCTGTTAGAACAGGAGCGCCTGCCGGTGTCGTTTCGGCGTCTGCTGCTTCCCGTTTCGGCCTTAGGGCGGGAATCCCCCTTGCCGCGGGAGGGTCGGATTTTCTTATGGCCCTTCTCGGTAGTGGGGTTGTCCGTCCCGGCATGACCTGCGATCGTGCGGGCACCAGTGAAGGGATTAATGTTTGCGCCTCGAAACGCCTAAGCCACCCACGGGTGAGACCTTTGCCGCATGCGGTTCCGGGGCTTTACAATATCGCCGGAATTCTCAGCTCCACAGGGTTGGTCTTTGAGTGGTTTCGGCGTATCTCCGGCCAGGATCGTCGTGATTATGAAGAGATGCTGAAAGAGATTCATACGGCTCCCTTTTCTTCCCGCCCCCTCTTCTTTCCCAGTATTCATCGAGGTGCTGTCTGGGAGTTTTCCGGTGGAGTCTTTGCTGGACTGTTACCGGACCATGGCCCGGTGGAGATGGGACAGGCCGTGGTTTCGGCCATCGGCTTCGGGATCAGGGATTGCATCGAAAGTTTAAGCGAGGCTGGTTGCCGGGTGACGGAGATGAGGGTCTGCGGCGGACAGGGACGCAATCGGATATGGAACAGCATGAAAGCAGATATTGTTGGCGTACCCCTTTTGATTCCGGAGCTTTTGGATTGTGAACTGACAGGTGCTGCCGCAGCGGCCTTTGCCATGCTCGAAGGCTGTGATGATATCGTTCCGATCAGCGAACGGCTGGTCCGTATTGCCGACCGTTTCGATCCCGATGACGAAGAACATGGGCGTTGGGGCCGTCGCTACGATTCCTACCGCAGGTCGCGGGACAGGCTTCTCGATGCTTTTTCCCTTTCAGAGGGGGCTGCCAAGGGCGCTACTCTTCCCGAAAGAGAGCCATAATCCTTCGCAGATTCCTCAGCTGCTTGTCTATCTCTGCATAGTTGGGACACAGCCGTTCCACTTCCTTCCAGTAGAGCTTGGAGTGGTTGAGGTGGATTTGGTGGCACAATTCATGGATCACCAGGTAGCGTTGGAGCTCCGGTTCAAGCATGATTACCCGCCAGTTGAGGGAGATATTTCCTCCTGAGGAGCTGCTTCCCCATCTGCTGCGCTGATTGCGGATAAAGACCTTATGTACCGGAATGTCCACCTCCGCAGATATCTCTCTAACCAATACCTTAAGCCGGCTTCTGGCTTCGGCCTCCAGCCACTTTTTCAGCGAGGCAATAATCAGGGGTTTGGAACGATCGGGGCCGACGACGGCAACCGCTTTCCTGTTTTGATCGAGGGTGACTCCGTAGCTTTTCCGCTTTGAAGAGGTCGTGATTTCCACCGGATACTCTTTCCCGTTCAAAAATATCCTCGTGGAAGGGTCTGTGCGCTTGAGATCCTCTTCTATGCGCCAGAGATGACCTGCTATCCACCGGCGTTTTGTTTCGATGGCCCGTTCTATTTCCGCCTTTGTGGTCGTTACGGGACAAGAAACGCTGACATTCCCCGAACCTGAAATCTTGATTCGGATATGTTTTTGACGTTTGCGCCGAAGGATGGAAACATCAAAGCTTCCCGTTCCGACGCGCAAAGGGATTGATTCCTTACCGCTCATACTTCATCCGATTTGCCCTCTTTCAAGGGATTGTAGTATCCTGAATTAGGGGGGTAAAGATGAAGGAATCCAAGAAGGGAGAAATTCTTCTTTTTTTTGTTTTGATGGTTTCGATTTTGTCGGAAGCACTTCATGCAGGAACCATGGTTGTGAGTGGCAGCATGGTCTTTCGCTTTGCCGTTCTTTCCGATGATGCCGCCTTGTTGAATGAATTTCCCCAATATGAAAATGAATCCAACAGCCAGCAGGTGGTGGCAAGAGCAGCAGGAAGAATCGTTGTGGAGAATCGTGCCGACCTTAGGCCCTTCACAAGCGATGTCCCCTTTCCCCCTGGAGATCGTTACCGTAAAAGAGAGGACCTTGCTCCCTGGCTGGAATATGCAACTCGCCGGACCGGGGTCCGGATAACTGTTGTAAATGGGCAACGCAGCGAAAAGCCCATTGAAGAGGTTAATCCCGTTTCCGAGGCCAATATGCGTTGGATGTCCGCCCGGGCTCTGGCTGCGGCATCGGGGGCGGAACGTCAGGATCAGGCCGTTGAGCAGATACTTCTATCGGTTCGAACGTCGGTTTCCTATCTGCTTAATGCTTCCGAGGATCCCGCTCAGGTGCTGCGAAGCGGGCGAGCCGACTGCGACGGCTATTCCAACGCAGCAGCGATCCTTTTGCGGAGTCTCGGTATTCCGGCGAAAGTGGTGGACTCCTATATCCCTCCCGGCCATATGTGGGGCTACGGACCGGAAGGTTCCGGAGGCTATCATGCCCATATCGAGGTGTATTACGAGGATGCGGGCTGGGTCAGCTACGATGTGCAGGCGACCCTCCATTTCGTCGACCCCTTTCACGTTGTAGGCTATCCCCGATCGGGGGTACGTATAGAAGAACGTGCCGTGGAGGATAAACGCTCTATTGTAGGAATGGAAGCGGAGCCCGCCGGCGAGATCCATATGTTTCGCCGTAAGGTCGCCGGGGAGCTTTCGGCACCCCTTTTTGTCGGTACCCTTAGGGATGCAACCGGTGCCCTCCTTCGGGATTCCCCCCGTTCCAATCGGTGGATTTTTTTGCGAAACAACCGGGGAGAGGGAAACGGTCTGCTTATTCTTCCCGGCGGAGAGTTCGCCTTATCCACCGATACCCTGGGACCGGATGCCTCCGGTCGGATCTTCTATCCCGGAGGGGGCGGTGGCTATTTCGAGCAGAACATCGATCTTTCCGGTCTTGAGAAGGGAGCCGTGCTTCGCGAGAATTTCGATATCGGAAAGGATCCGGGAACAGTCATCTCCGGTCCGAAAGGAGCACGTGAATTGTATCGTTGGCACCTTCTTGCCGGAGGGAGATGGAATCTTGAGCCTGTTCCCCTGGGCGCAGATGATAGTATAAAAATTGTCTCGAACCTGAGACAGTGGATCATCTCCTTTTCTCGAAACCAGGCCGATCCTCGTTACCTTGTGGATCTTTCCCGTGCGGTACAGCCCGATCCCCTTCCCGTCTATCTTGAGCCGGGAAAAGCCTATCTCAAACTGCAGCCCTCTCTTGCCGATGTTCCCCTGGTACTTTTTGATGCTTCGGGCAGACGCTATGAGCCGGAGATCACGGCGGGGAAAGGAGAAGCGTCCCTCCCCCTGCTGGTCCCCGACAAGGGCTTTGACAGAGTGCTGCTCTATCGTGATGGGGAGGATAAGCTGTTCTTCGGGAGCCTCGGCGGCGGAGAAGACAGGGGTGGGGCATTGCTTTACACCATTGATTCGAGTCGTTTCGATCTCGGCCTTTCCATTGCGGTCAAGCGCCCCGGTTCTCCTCTTCTTCTGTTGGAGCGGGATGGCGGACGTTGGCGGCAACTGCTCAGGATAGCACGCCCAGGGGCTTCGTTGACTATTGCCTATCCCTCGGAAGATGCCGAACTCCTCCGCAATTTGGCACTTCTACCCGCAGGGGCCTCTGTTCCCGAGCCTTTGCCTTCAAGTTGACGACTCTTTCCTAAGCCTCTATGATGGTAGGGTGGCTGACCATGGCGTTATTCATACAGTCGTAACTGCGTCGGAAATTCTCGAGTATATTGCGGAGAAGGGAGGCGCTCAACCCGCCGAAATTGCCAAGGATCTTGGGCTCGCACGCGCGAATGTCCATCGGCATATTGCCACCTTATACAACCTCGGCTTTGTTGAAAAGAGAAGCGACGGCAGATGTGTTCTCACCTTCAGGCTCTTTGAGCTGGGCAACACGGTTCCTCATACCAGAAATCTCATCGACCCCGCCCGCCCTGCAATGCTGCGACTTAGCCAGGAGACCGGCCATACCGTAAACCACGGTATTCTCCATGAGGCTTCTGTTCTGTTTATCGACAAAGTCGATGCCAACGCCTATCTCATGCTTGAACGGCCGATCGGTACCTGTCAGCCGCTTTACTGTACCAGTCTTGGAAAGGTGCTTCTTGCCTTTCAGCCAGAGGCTGAACGCGAACGGCTGATCTCCTCTCTTGACCTTATCTGCCATACCGAGCACACGATTACCGATCGGGATCGTCTTCGCGAGGCCCTGAACCGGATCCGGGAAGAAGGCTTCGGTTGTGACTTCCAGGAGATGACCAATGAGCTCAACTGCGTTGCCGCTCCTGTATTCGGCAGCGGGGGAAAGATCGTTTCCGCCATCAGCATTTCTGCGCCTGTCGATCATTTCGATCGGGCCGCCATTGAGTCGGTCGTAGCCTCCCTGACGGCAATAGCCGACGAAGTATCGAGACACATGACCCGCTAAGCGGGAGCTTGCCTTCAAATTACCCTAAATGATTGATTCTTGTTCTTGACAGATAAAAGGAGTGGCTTTACACTATGACCGTGTTGCACAATATAAACATGAGTTCAAATATTGATACAAAAAGCTACGCACCTGCAACTACGGTGATTAAGGCTTTTCGGCTGCTGGAATACATAGGTTATTCTCAGCCTGTTCAGCCGGCCCAGATGGTGCGTGCTTTGGGGCTTACACGGGCAAATGTCTACCGGCTTCTGACGACGCTGATGAAAATCGGCTACGTTATCCGGGAGGATGAGGGGTATATGCTCTCCTTTAAGCTTTTTAAGCTGGGAAGCACGGTTCCTTTAAGCCGGAATTTGCGTGATGTGGCGAAACCGATGATGACGGCCCTCATGAAAGAGGTCGGGGAGAATATCTATCTCACGGTTCTTTGCGAGGATACGGTTATTGCCATCGAAGAGGTGAAGAGTTCGAATCACCTCACCCTTAATCCCGATGTTACCTACACGTATCCACTCAATACCTGTGCAAGCGGCAAGCTTTTTTTCGCGGCCATGGGAGAGGATACCAAACAGCGGATGCTATCTTCTCTCACCTTTGAAAAGCGTACGGAGCACACGCTTGTGACGCCCGAGGCCTTTATCGAGGCTTCTCGTCTTGCTTCGGCCAGAGGTTATGCCCTTGAGCTTCAGGAGTTCAGCGACGACCTTAACAGCATGGCCTCTCCAATCGTGGATTATCGTGGTCAAATGGTCGCTTCCATAGCGATTTCCGGTCCTTCAATGCGTTTGACCGAGGACCGTCTTTCGGCCTGGATCGGCCCCCTCAAAAAAACAGCACAATTAATTAGCGAAGAACTGGGCAGAGAAAATTAGGCGTAGCGCTTTCTCTGCTCATGGTTGATAGGATTTTCTGTTAAGGAGAAAGATGATGGAAGATGACAAAATTTTCGAACCGCTTTCGTTGAAGCATGCCCCGGATATAAAGGTGACGCCCCCGGGACCAAAGTCTCAAGCGATTCTGAAGTATCAGAGCGAACACGAGAGCTCCGCGGTCTCCTATTCCAAGGGGATGCCCATGGCCCTGAAGCTGGGCAAGGGTGCGACCCTTGTGGACGTTGACGATAATGTTTTCATCGATATGTTTGGCGGCGCAGGGGTTATGGCCCTCGGAAGCAGCCATCCCGAGATTCTGAAGGTTGCCCACGAACAGATCGATCAGGTTACACACAGTCTCGACATTCCCACGCCTACACGGCAGAAAATGGTCGAAACCCTGATGAAAATTCTTCCCGATGAGCTTACAAGGGTTTTCTTCGGCGGCCCTACCGGAAGCGATGCCGTGGAGCAAGCTATTAAATTGGCACGCTACAATACCGGCCGCTATGAGGTCATCGCCTTTGAGGGGGCCTATCACGGTATGACCGGAACCGCCCTGGCCCTTACCTCCGATGAGGGCCACAGAGAGGGGCTGGGTCCCCTAACACCGGGTGTCCGTTTTATTCCCTTCCCCTATACCTACCGAAATCCGTTCGGCTGCCCCGATGAGAATGTCGATCTTCAGGCTGCAGAGACCCTTGAACGAGTATTGAGCGATAGCCACTCCGGTTATTCTAAACCGGCCGCCGTCATCCTTGAATCGGTCCAGGGTGAGGGAGGAACCATCATTCCCACCACCCGTTTTATGAAACGGGTTCGGGAGATCTGCGATAAGCATGATGTATTACTGATTTGTGATGAGATCCAGGCAGGTCTCGGCCGTACAGGTAAGATGTTTGCCTTCCAGCACTTCGATATCGTTCCAGACATCATCACCATGAGCAAGGCCCTTGGCGGTATGGGCTTCCCAATCAGTGCCATTGCCTATAAAGAGAAGCTGAACACCTGGCCGACGGGAAAGACCATCGGAACCTTCCGGGGAAATATGATTGCTTTTGCTGCCGGTGCCGCAGGTTTGAACTGGATGCTCGATAATAAGGTGTGTGAACATGCAGCCGAACTTGGCAAGAAATGCATGGTTAAACTGAAAGAGCTTGAGGCCGGCTGTTCCATCGTTGGCGAAGCACGGGGAATCGGTCTCATGATGGCCATTGAGATGGTAAAGGACAAGAAAACCAAGGAACCCGCCCCCGATTTTGCCAAAAAGGTGAGGACCTATGCCCATCGTCGCGGTGTCATGATCGAGGTCGGTGGCCACTACAACAACGTTGCCCGCCTTCTTCCGCCGCTTATCATAACCGAAGAGCTTGCCATGACCGCCATAGGCATTATCTCCGATGTCATTCGCGATATCGAAAAAGAAGCAAAGGAGGGGTGATTATTTGGCAAAGAAAGCACAATACAATGTAGCCGTCGTAGGAGCCATGGGTATGGTCGGCGGAGAAATGATCAGAACCCTTGAGCGGAGAAACTTCCCCGTTGCAGAGCTTCGCCCTCTCGATATTGCAGCTAACGCCGGCAAAGAGGTCTCTTTTCGCGGAAAGAACTGGAAGGTACAGGAAGCCAAGGGTGAAAATTTCGAGGGCATAGATATCGCCATCTTTTCCGCCGGCGGAGATGCAAGCCTCGATCTTGCGCCAAAGGCTGCGGAGCGGGGCGCCGTTGTTGTGGATAATTCATCGGCATGGCGGATGGATCCCAAATGTCCTTTGGTCGTGCCTGAGGTAAACCCGGCCGATCTCAAATGGCACAACGGGATCATCGCAAATCCGAACTGCTCCACCATACAGATGGTGGTGGCTTTGAAACCTCTCCACGATTATGCAAAGATAAAGCGTGTTGTTGTATCGACTTACCAGGCGGTAAGCGGGGCCGGAAAAGCGGGTACCGATTCCCTTACGAATGAGGCAAAGAGCTATCTTGAGACCGGAAAGGTTCAGACAACCGGCAAATTCCAGTACCAGATTGCCTTCAACTGTATTCCCCACATCGATGTTTTCCAGGAAGGGGGAAATACCAAAGAAGAGAACAAGATGATCTTCGAAACCTGCAAGATCATGGGAGACGACTCCGTCAAGGTGTCGGCAACCTGTGTTCGTGTTCCTGTCTGGTACGGTCACAGTGAATCGGTGAATATCGAAACCGAACGGCCTCTGAGCCCTGAGAAGGCCAGAGAGCTACTTGCCGCTGCCCCAAGTATAAAGGTGGTGGACGAACCGGCGAAGAACGGTTACCCGATGCCGCTTTTTTCAAATGACGAAGACCTCACCATGGTCGGCCGCATCCGCAAGGATGAAAGCATCACCAACGGCCTTAACATGTGGGTTGTTTCCAATAATGTTAGAAAAGGGGCCGCCCTGAATGCTGTTCAGGTGGCCGAGTCCCTGCTTGAGCAGAATATTCTCTAAACTGGAGGGGGAACATGGAGTTCAAGGCCCGGATTGCCGAGTTGAAAGAGGAGCTTATCGCTCTTCGGCGTGATTTTCACATGCATCCCGAGCTCGGTTTTCAGGAGTATCGTACCGCCGAAAAGGTGGAAACGTTTCTGGAAGGGCTTGGCCTTTTCCCCAAAAGGATAGCGGATACGGGGGTCGTTGCTCTCATCGAGGGGCGCACTCCCGGTCCTGTGCTGATGCTGCGGGCGGATATCGATGCTCTTCCCATCAAAGAAGAGAACGATCTGCCCTACGCATCGGTCAACGATGGTGTGATGCATGCCTGCGGTCATGATGCCCACACGGCCATGCTTCTAATTGCGGCAAAGGTCCTGACAGAGTACCGGAACCGCATTCCTGGAACCGTGAAGCTTGTCTTTCAGCCGAACGAAGAGATCGCCGGTGCCGAAAAGCTGGTGGAGCAGGGGCTTATGAAGAATCCGGATGTAAACGCGGCGTTGGGAATACACATCTGGACTCCCCTTCCCAGTGGCCAGATCGGCATTCAGAGCGGTGCCGTTATGGCAAGCATGGACATCTTCAAAATCGTTATCCAGGGACGCGGGGGGCACACCGGTTATCCGGAAGGTGCCGTCGACCCTGTTATCGCGGCCTCAGCCATTGTAATGGAAGCACAACGAATTCAGACCCGTGAAATCAGTCTCATGAAGCCTACGGTACTTATGTTCGGAAAAATCGAGGGAGGCACAAAAAACAATATCATTCCCGATACCGTAACCCTCGAAGGATCCATGCGCTATCTCTATGCCGGCGGCTCCGGCAGCGAAGAGGATCCTCCTGCCAGACTAAAGCGGCTTGCCGAAGCGGTTTGCGCCGTACACGGCTGCAGCTGCGAAGTTCATGTGGAACGGGAGAATTCGGCGGTCGTCAACGATCGGGATATGGTCGAACTTGTGCACAAGACAGCTTCCCTGATCGTTGGAGCCGATAAGGTTGTCGGCCATGCTTCAATGGCAGGGGAGGATTTTTCCGCCTATGCCTCACGGGTTCCTTCCGCCTTTGTTTTTCTGGGGACAGGCAATCCGTCGAAAGAAAGCACCTATCCGCATCACAATCCCCGGTTCAATATCGATGAGGATACCATGGCCACCGGGGTGGAACTTTTTGTGCAAAGCGTTTTTGCCTATTTCGGCAATACAACGTGAAGGAGGTAGATGGAAAGACACTACTGCGGAGATGCTCCGCATAAGAGCGTACGTACTGTTAAATGAATACTTTAGGAGGTATTAGATGAAGAAAAGAGTTCTTATCTCTGTGTTGATGATTACCCTTATCACCTTCGGTGGTCTTTTTGCACAGGGCGGTCAGGAAGCGGCTGGTGGCGCTTCCGGTAAGGTTATCAATGCCAAGCTCGCTTCCGAGGAGATCGAAGGCGACTTTATGACGGTATGGGCAAATAACTTTGCCGATTATATGAAAGAGCAGACCGATGGACAGTTCGATCTCGAGGTATATCCCTACGGAACCCTTGGGGATACCAGGGATATCAACGAGCTGGCCCAGATTGGTGTTGTCGAGTTCGTCTTTACCGATTTTGCATGGATCAGCGCCTTTGTTCCCGAGGTTCAGGTTTTAAGCCTTCATTATCTCTGGCCCAAGGACCGAATGCCGGAAGTCCTTGAATGGGTTGTGGAGAATGGAGAGATCATGCCCTTCCTCGATAAGGCGTTTCGAAAAAACGGGCTTGTTCCCCTTGGTATTGTCTATGAAGGGTGGCAGTGGCTTACCGCCAAGCCAAAGGCCGTCACCCTCGATGATCTTCAGGGTATGAAAACCCGGGTCATGGGTTCCAAACTCCTTGTTGAGGATTACCGTGCTTACGGTATGAGTCCTACCCCCATGAGCTACGGCGAGGTCTACAGCGGGCTCCAGACCGGGCTGATCGATGCACAGGTCAATCCACTTTTTGCCGATTACAGCATGAAGTTCTATGAGGTAACTAACTACTTTACTCAGATGTGGGCCGAACCCTTTCTCGGCATCCCTACGGTCAACATGCAGTTTTACGATCAGTTGCCCGAGGATATGCAGAAAATGATGAAGAAGTTCTTTTTGGAGAACATCATCAATGCTGCCGAGTGGATTGATGCCAGAAATGCCGGCGACCGGAAAAAGATCGAAGAAGAGAAACCCGACATCGTCTGGACCGAATGGGACAAAGAAGAGATCTCCAAGGCAAAGAAGATGGCGGAGAGTGTGTGGAACGATAAATATCCTGGTATTGCCGGAGATGGTGCCGTTGAGGCCCTCAAAATCCTTCTTCGGGATATCGAGAATGCAAAGGCTGCCCTTGGAGTTGAATAATTCCAGGTGTGGACGGGTGCGGTGCGAACGTATTTCGCACCGCACATTGTATTACCGGAGAAGAAATGCGTATGAATCAGGAACAGGATAGAGAGACGAAAGAAAAACTGAAAGAAAACACCAAGAACGTTGGGAGAATCATTGCACTGGTGATCGACTGGTTTGAGGTTGCGGTTCTTTCCATTGGAATAGCAGCCCTGGCGATCCTGTTGATTGCCAATGTTGTTGCGAGAACCTTTTTCCAGAGCATCTACTACGCCGATGAGGTTTCAAAGTTTCTTATTATTCTCATCTCCTTTGTCGGAGTCAGTTATGCGGCGAGAAAGGCCCGTCATATTCGTATGGGCGCCTTCCTCGATCTTATGCCGCCCAAACTTGAAAAGATTTTTATCTTTGTTATTTCCGCAATAAACGCGGTGGTCCTTTTGATTATGGCATGGTACGGCTTCCAGTACATGAATCAGATGCGAATTCTGGGGCAGCTGACATCGGCCCTTCAGGTCCCCTACTGGACCTTTATGATTATAGTCCCCATCGGCTTTGCCTCTGCGGGAATCCAATACATCAGAACCATCATCAAGAACATTGCCGAGAAGGATGTGTGGCTCTCCCCGGAACAGCAGAGTGAATACGAGGAAGAGGGAACCATCGGTTATTAAGTCCGACGAAAGGAGAAATAGATGACACTTTTATGGGTAAGTATGATCAGCATGTTGCTCCTGGGGTTCCCTTTTATGGTGGTTATCCTCGGATCCTTGCTGCTGTATATAGGTACTGCGTATCCGTCCTTTAATTTTACCGTGCTGGTTCAGCAGGTCATCAACGGAATGACCCCGCCGGCATTGGTTTGTGTTCCGATGTTTATTCTCGGTGCCAATATTATTACGTCGGGAGAGGCTGCTCCCCGACTCATCAATATGGTTAAAAGTTTTGTTGGTCATATTCCGGGAGGTTTACCGATAACGACCAACGCAAGTTGCACCCTTTTTGGTGCGGTATCCGGTTCGACCCAGGCTACGGTAGCGGCAATTGGGGGGACCATGAGACCGATGCTTCTAAAGGCTGGCTACAATAGCCCTTTTACCCTCGGTTTGATCATTAATTCGAGTGATATCGCACTCCTTATTCCGCCAAGCATCGGTTTTATCGTGTACGGTGTTGTTACCAGCACCTCAATCGGTAAACTTTTTCTTGCCGGTATCATTCCTGGAATTTTGATTTTTCTCATGTTCTCAATCTATTCCTATGCCTATTCGAAGATAAAGCACGTTGGGGTGCTGCCGAAGGCAAGCTGGAAAGAACGAAAAGAAGCGGTTAGAAAAGGAGTTCTCGTTCTTGGTTTTCCGCTGATTATCGTCGGTGGAATCTATGCCGGAATATTCAGTCCTACCGAGGCGGCCGCAGCGGCCGTTGCCTATGCCCTTCTTCTCGAAGGCCTCGTTTTTCGAACCCTTACCTGGAAAAAGCTGGTCACAGCCTTCCTTGATACGGGCATTATCACCGGAGTTGTTTTTATCCTCGTCGGAGCAGGACAAGCCTTCAGTTGGTTTATCAGTTTTTTGCGGCTTCCTCAGGAGATTATGCCTGTCATTATCGGCGCTGATCCAACCCAGTTAAAGGTGATATTGATTGTCGTTATCTCCTACTTTGTTGCCTGCATGTTTGTGGATCCCATCGTCGCAATCTACGTGCTGAGCCCAATTTTCCAGCCCTATGTGACAAGCCTGGGAATCGATCCCGTTTTTCTCGGTACCCTGGTAACCCTGCAGGCCGCCATCGGTTCGGCAACGCCTCCCTTCGGTTGTGATATCTTTACCGCTCAGCTGATATTCAGACGTCCATATTGGGAGGTTATACGTCATACGCCGCCTTTTATTCTGATGCTGATCCTGACGACGCTTTTGATCATCATTTTTCCCGAGCTGGCGACCTTCCTGCCGAATTCGGCACTTATCAACTAGGGAGAGGGGAAGCGATCAATGCTCTATCGTGGAAAACCGGACCAAGTAAGTTATGGTGAGGCCATCGGTATCATCCTTTTGGAAAACTACGTGCCATTTATTCCCGGTGATGTGGCAAACGCCACCAGCTATAATTTCCCGGTTCGTTTTCAAAGGGTTCCCGGTTTTACGGTAGAGCGTATTTTCGCCCATGATATGAGCCTGGTCGATGCTCTCATCCGGGCCGCGCTGGATCTTGAAGGCAACGGGGTCCGGGCAATTACCGGGGACTGTGGTTTTATGGCCCTCTATCAGAAAGCCATTAAAGCTGCAGTATCGGTTCCTGTCTGCATGTCTTCTCTTTCCCAGATCGCATTTATGCGAACGATGTTGGGAAAGGGCGAGAAAATCGGGATTATCACTGCAAATTCGGAAAGTCTCGATGATCAGGTACTCGGGGCTGCCGGAATCGCTTCCGGACCTGATCTTGTGATAGCGGGGTTGGAAAAGGCGGACCATTTCGTCTCAGCGGTGTTTCGAGAAGAGGGGGAGCTTGATTCCGAGCGGATCAAGGCCGAGGTTGTTGCTGTTGCAAAAGCGATGACTCGCAGCCATACCGATATTGGTTTGATCTTACTTGAATGTAGTCTTCTGCCCCCTTATGCCGCCGCCGTGAGAGAGTCGACTGGCCTGCCGGTGTTCGACTATCTTACCATGATCCACCAGCTTTACGACGCGGTTGTTCCCCGATCCTATTCCGGTTATCTCTAAACTGTTTGCAATTCCCGGCGCCGCTGCCGAAACATAGTCTCTTCGCTTAAAAACCATAGGAGGAATAGTATGGCTGCATTTACCAAAGAAGAGTATGAACAAAGAATAGAAAGGACCAAAGCTGCGATGAACGAGCGGGGGATCGACCTGCTGTTTATCAGCCAGCCAGCCAACATGAATTATCTAACCGGCTACGATGGATGGAGTTTTTACGTTCATCAGTGTGTACTGGTTTCCCTCGATCAGAAGGAACCCATGTGGATCGGTCGTGGGATGGACGCCAATGGTGCCCGCATTACCACCTATCTTCCCGATGATTGTATCAGGCAATATGCCGACGACTACGTACAGTCCACGGTCAAACATCCGATGCACTTCATTGCCGATGTCATCAAGGAAAAGGGCTGGGACAAAAAGCGGATCGGTGTTGAGATGGACCAGTTCTATTTTACCCACCGAAACTATGTTGAACTGGAAAAAAGCCTGCCTGACGCCGCTTTTGTCGATGCGAATACCCTGGTGAACTGGGTCAGAATCATCAAATCCGAGGCAGAACTTGAATTTATGCGGGCCGCCGGAAAGGTCGCGGTCAAGGTGATGGATGCCGCCGTTGCCAATATCAATGTCGGATCCAGAGAGTGTGATGCCGCAGCAGCCATTGCCGCCGCCCAGTACAGCGGGACCGAAGAGTATGCAGGGGATTATCCCGCCATCGTTCCCCTTATGATGGCAGGGGAGGCTACCAAAACGCCCCACCTTACCTGGTCGGGGAAGCGTTATACCGCAGATGAAGCGGTGCTGTTGGAGCTGTCAGGGGTCTATAAACACTACCATGCCCCCATCGCGCGGACTATTTTTCTCGGAAAGAACCCTCCGAAACTGATGCAGGATACTGCCCGAACCGTCATCGACGGATTGAAAGCCACCCTGGATTTCATCAAACCTGGGGTAACCGGTGAGGAGGTCGAGGCGGAATGGCGCCGGGCCATCAGCCACTCCACGGTGGTGAAAGAGGCCCGTCTCGGATATTCCATCGGACTCAACTATCCGCCGGACTGGGGAGAACAGACCATCAGTCTTCGTCCCGGAGATAAGACGGTGGTCAAGCCCAACATGGCTCTTCACCTCATTCCCGGCATTTGGTACGACGATGTAGGTTTTGAGGTGGATGCAAGCATTCGTATTACGGAAACAGGATATGAGAGCCTTTACGAATATCCTGTGGAAATCTTCCTGAAATAGGCCCACGTTGCAGGGTGTTGTTGTATGAATACTATGCCGAATCTGCGGGACGTTTATACGGCCCGCAACAGAATCAAAGGCTATGCGATCCGAACCCCCTTTATTGCCTCTCCCGCTTTGGAGGAAGAGGCAGGGGCTGCAGCCGTCTATCTGAAGTTGGAATCCCTGCAAAATACCGGGGCCTTCAAGGTCAGGGGCGCTGCGAACAAGATCCTCGGCCTCTCTGAAGAAGAGCGACGACGGGGGGTTGTTACCTTTTCCACCGGAAATCATGGCAAGGCTGTTGCCTTTGTAGCGGGGAAAAGTGGTATTCCCGCCACCGTCTGCCTTTCCGAACACGTTCCCGCCTATCGTGCCGAGCTGATTCGTAGTTTTGGGGCCTCGGTTCACATCGAGGGACAGAGCCAGGATGAGGCTGAGGCTGCCTACGAGCGAATGAGGAAGGAGAAGGGTCTTGTTCCCGTTGTTCCATTTGACGACCCAGCCATCGTGGCGGGGCAGGGGACCATCGCCCTTGAGATGCTGGAAGAGCGGCCGGACCTCGATGTACTGCTGGTACCCCTTTCCGGTGGCGGCCTTTTGGCAGGAGTGGCCCTCTGTGCCAAATCTGTCAACCCGACAATAAAGGTGGTCGGTGTCTCCATTGAGCGATCTCCAGCCATGCTCGAGAGTCTGAAAGCCGGCCACCCGGTAGCCGTGGAAGAAAAGGACACCCTTGCCGATTCTCTTTTGGGAGGAATCGGTACGGAAAACCATTATACCCTGCCCCTGATTTCCCGCTATGTCGACGACCATATTGTGGTAGGCGAGGAAGAGATCAGGAAGGGGCTCTATTATGCCTTAAAAAAACACTCCCTAGTTATAGAGGGTGCGGCGGCCGTGGGGATCGCTGCGATCCTCGCCGGTAAGGTTTCCGCCTCCGGAGGGAACGTGGGGCTTGTGGTAAGCGGAAGCAGCGTGGAGCTGGACCGCTATATCGAAGTAGTAAGGAGAGAGGCAGATGCAGAAAGCTGAAATATATGTTGTTAATGAGGATGAACTTGTCGAAAGCGTGAAGCTTGACGGAAGTATCATCGAGGCCGTTGAGCATGCATTCGGCGAATTGCAGAAGGGAAATGCGACGGTCCCCCCCATCATGATGATTCCCGTTCCCGAACGGACCGGAGAGGTTGATGTAAAAAGCGCTTTTATCAAAGGCTTGGACAGTCTTGCTATAAAGGTCGCCTCGGGATTCTTCGAAAACGGTAAGCTCGGTCTTCCCTCTGCCAGCGGTCAGATGCTGGTGCTCAGTGCCGTGACCGGTTTTCTGGAGGCTGTACTTTTGGATAACGGCTACCTCACCCAGGTGCGCACCGGTGCGGCCGGGGCGATTGCCGCCAAGTATCTTGCCCCCTCCGTGGTAGAGAATGCCGGAGTTATCGGCGCCGGTACCCAGGCCCGTTTCCAGATGCGCGGCCTTTATCACATGCGCCCCTTTAAACGTATTTTCACCTGGAGCCCCGATTCCGATGAGATTCGCGATGCCTATGTTGAAGATATGTCCAGGGCACTGGGCGTGGAGGTCATCAAGGCAGAAGACGCCGAAGAGGTCGTGCGTAATTGCCAGTCCGTCACCACAACAACGCCGGCACGTTCTCCCTTTATTCGGGCTTCCTGGCTCCATTCAGGGCTCCACATCACCGCCATGGGAAGCGACACCGAGGAAAAACAGGAAATAGAGGCAGATGTTTTTGCAAAGGCAGATATCGTTGCCTGCGATCTAAAAAGTCAGTGCTTTCGCCTCGGAGAGCTGCGCAGTGCCAAGGCCGCCGGAAGCATAAGCGATGAGACGGTGATCGAACTCGGAGAGCTGGTGAACGGTGTCAAAAAAAGGAGAGACAACGACAAGCAGATAACGGTATGCGACCTCACCGGCGTCGGCATTCAGGATACCGCCATAGCCCTCGAGGCCCTGGCACGGGTAAAAGCCGCCGATAAGGGTTTAAAGATTGGAGGCCGCTGATGTTGGAGCGTGAACTGCGTTTCTCCGAAGAGGAATATCATCGTAGGCTCAGGAAGGTCAAGGCTTCCATGGACCGGCAGGGGATGGAAGTCCTGGTTGTTGTGGATCCGGCAAACATGAACTATCTTACCGGATACGACGGCTGGAGTTTTTATGTCCATCAGGGACTTATTATCGCACTCGATCGGGATGAACCCTTTTGGTTCGGCAGGGCACAGGATTCCAATGGTGCGCGGCTTACCACCTGGCTTTCGGAAGAGAGCATTCTCGGCTATCCCGACCACTATGTGCAAAGCCGCTACACCCACACCATGCGCTATGTTGCGGATAAAATTGCCGAAGAGGGCTGGGACAGGCGACGGATCGGGGTGGAGATGGACAATTACTGGTTCAGCGCCAGGATGTACAGAGAGCTTACCGAACAACTTCCTTCCGCACGCTTTGCCGATGCAACAAGCCTTGTGGCGTGGGTTAAAAGTGTAAAAAGCGATGTCGAGGTGACGATGATCAGGCAGGCCGCCAAAATCACCGAAAAAGCAATGGACCTTGCGGTCAAGATGATCGAACCCGGTGTTGCCGAGCGTGAGGTTGCCGCCGCGGTATCTGCGGCCCAGATCGCCGGGGTCGACGGCTATGGGGGAGACAGCCCCGCCATCTTTCCCATCATTCCCTCCGGTCAGCGGACAAGCACGGCCCATCTCACCTTTCACCCCGAACGTTCCTATCAAAGCGGTGATGTGGTGCTCCTTGAGTTGGGATCGGCCCGTTGTCATTACCATGCACCTCTCTCCCGGACCGTTTACCTTGGAAAGGTCCCGGACGATCTGAAAAAGGTTGCGGATGTGGTGGTCGCTGGGCTCAGTAAGACCCTGGAGTTTATCGTCCCCGGTGTTACCGCCGAAGAGGTAGAGGCCTACTGGCGGAGCTGCCTGGCAGGTACCGGGGTGGAAAAGCCGAGCAGGGTCGGTTATTCCTTCGGCCTCGCCTACGTCCCTGATTGGGGCGAGCATACCGTAAGCCTTCGCCCGGGAGACAAGAGTGTTCTTGAGCCGGGGATGACTATTCACTTTATGCCCGGTATCTGGCTGGATACCTACGGCTTCGAATGCTCGGAACCCTTCCTGGTTACCGATTCCGGCTGCGAGAAATTGGTGAACTTTCCCGAGAGGCTCTTTACAAAGGAAGGGTGATTGTATACATATGCAGAATATGATTGTGTGTAAATTCGGCGGAACATCCATGGCGGATGCCGCTCAGATGAGAAAGGTTAAATCGATTATCGATCTTGATCAGGACCGGCGGGTTGTGGTCGTGTCTGCCCCGGGAAAGCGCAGCAAAGATGATGAGAAAATCACCGATCTGCTCTATTCCTGCCATAAGGCCGCTTCCGATGGAAAGGCGATTACCCCCTATTTTTCCGTAATACGGGAGCGAATTCTTGCTATCTGTAAGGATCTTTCGGTTGTTTCCGACATGGCCTCCCGTCTTGATGAGATCGAAGAGAAGATAAGCTCCGGTGCGAGTGCGGATTATGCGGCAAGCCGGGGAGAGTATCTTTCGGGTTTGATGATGGCAGGTGTTCTGGATGCCACCTTTGTCGATCCTGAAGAGGTGGTGCGTCTGACCGCCGACGGCAGGGTTGACGATGACACCTACCCAATGGTTGCCGAGGCGATGAAGGGGCCCGGTCGCTATGTCATGCCCGGTTTCTTCGGATCGACTTCCGATGGTAAGGTGAAGACCTTCAGCCGGGGCGGCTCGGATATCTCCGGTGCCATTGCCGCCCGGGCGGTGGATGCAACGCGCTACGAGAACTGGACCGATGTTTCGGGTATTCTCATGGCCGATCCCAGGATCGTTGATACGCCTCCTGGCATCAAGGAGATCACCTATCGGGAGGTTCGTGAGCTTGCAAGTATCGGAGCCTCGGTCTTTCATGAAGAGGCGATCGCTCCGGTGCGCAGCGTCGGTGTTCCCATAAATGTTCGCAATACCAACAATCCCGAAGCCCCCGGCACCATGATCCTCCCTTCCCGGGATACTGCAAAGCGGGCCGTTGTCGGGGTTTCCGGTAAAAAGCCCTACCTTAACCTCTATATTGAAAAGCTCATGCTCGGCCGCTATCCCGGCTTTCGGCAAGAGCTCCTTACACTTCTTCAGGAGCGGGGCATTGTTCCCGAGTTTGAGGCCAAGGGTTTTGATAGCCTTAGCTTCCTTATCCCCGAGGCCTACGTAGAAGACGCCAATGCGGTGCTCGAGGCAATCAGGGCAAATCTTGACCCCGATGAGGTTGTTTTCAGGCCTTCGCTTGCCCTTATCGGTGTCGTCGGCGAGGGTATCCTGGGAAAAGCAGGCGTTGCCGCATCCTATTTCCTTGCTTTGCAGAAGGCGGATATCAATGTGCGTTTCATCAGCTTTGGTGGTTCGGAGATAACCCTTTTGATCGGTGTCGATACCGATCGTTATCGGGATGCCCTTCGGGCTTTGGTCGAAGTCGCCGTATAGGAAGCGCGTATCACATAAGCGGGGCGTGGAGCGCTTGCATCTGGACCTTACAGGTAGCGCTTTACGTCCCTGCCGATGACGTTGGCAATCAGCTCGATTTGGTCTTTAACGGGACTGGAATTGATCTTGCTGAAAAGGACCTCTTCAATCTGAAAGAAACCGACTGAGGCGCTCATCTCCACTGCAATTCTGATCGGCTTTTCTTCTCCCTTTTGGATTTTCACTTTCTCAATTGCAGAGGCGCTGTATTTGTGGATGTCCCCGACATGACTTTCGGTGTTCATGCTCATGGGGATTCTCGCCCGACCCTTTTCCATATCGCATCCGTCGGCTATGAGAATAATACCAGCCTCTTTTGAGTGAATTTTTTGCTGAGCCATGTGTCCGACGATTCCCTCAAGGGCAACCGACTTGGTTATCACCTTTCGTACCGGATCGTTTGGGTAGAGCTTTTGGGTGATGGCATCGATATACGGCGCAGCGATAATCATTGAAGAGTGTTCATGGTCCTGCCGCCCGATGGTCATGCCGACATCATGGAGAAAGGCCGCCAGCAGTACCCCTACGCTGCTTTCTTCAAAGCTTCCGACCTCATCCTCTTCGAGGGAAAGCTTTACATTCGCTTCCTTAAGCAGACTCATCATGGTTAGGGCATTTAAAGCCACTTTTCGCATGTGGACCGGACCGTGGTCATTGAAGTGGAGCCTTCGAATCGAAACTGTATTTGCGTATTCCTGCATGGCATGGATTTCCTCATCCTCGATAAGCAGTTGTAGCGTTTCTTTTGCCTTTCCTTCCGTCATGGCAAGAAGCTTTCGGTCGAGGGCACGCTCCTTTGGTGATTTTTCATTTCGTTTAATATCGTTCATGATGCTAATATAATCAATTCAGAGTAGATCCGTCAGGAAAAGGGGACGATTACACAGATTTTAAACGTTGGCGAAGTTGTCGCTGAAGCGAGGCATGGATATAGCGATGAAGACGCATATTCGTCTCATGATCGGGAGAATCAAACATTGCTACAAGGAGGATCGTGCCGTCCGGGAGTTTCCTTCTTAGGGAAATCGTTCCCTTCAATCCCTCGATGGCTTCTCCGATTTCCATGGTAAAAGAGTCGATCCTGGAGCCGGCAGGCAGGAGCCTTCCTTCTTCCAGGACAAAGGAGACTCCTGCCGCACTGATGTCGGAAATCGTTCCTGTGTATATTTTTCCCCCGGAAGTAATGCGTAAGGGGGAAATTGACTGGCTGTTTGTTCCAAAACGAACGTATCTGCGTTGGCCTTTTGCTCCGCTTTCTTCAAGAAAGGCGAGAAAGGTTGAGACTGCCTTTGCTGGTGTCTCGGAAAGTGCGATCCTATCAAATTGTGCAGGGGAATGGTGTTTTGTATGAGGGTTGAGAAGAAAAATTTCAATCTGCTGCTGGTGTAAAATCGTTTGTTGTCGGTGAGCTTCTTGCTCCAAAGCCGAGAATTCCTCGGTAAGGACGGTATCTTCGTGGATAAACACAAGAGAGTTTGGATATCCGGTAATTAGACGAATACCCTCCCTCCCCTTCGAAAGGGTATAAATTTCGTATTCCGCAACAATCGCAGCTTCGACAAGACGTTGATGAAAGATCCCTTCCGGGAAAAAATAGAAAATCTTGCGTCCTGTTCCTATTCCTGTCATTGCCTCACCTCGTTTTTACTCTCTTGGAAAAAGGAAACCACCGCTCCGTTCTTTTCCTGCTGTTTGAGCCGATCGAGATAGCCACTCTCTTCGCTTCTGATTTCCGTATCCCGTACATGCGGAAGCCTCTTCAAAAGTACTTTTCCCGTCGTCGGATCCATAATGATCTTTCTCGCCTGATTTCCCCCCACATCGGAACTGATGATTCGTATCTTCTCCAATTCAAGATAATTAAAGGCAAAATCGATATTAGCCCTGCTGATGGAGAGGGCCTCGCTTCTGGTCGTGGCAAGCACCATTGCACCGCCGAAAACTTTGGCGACCAGCTGATTCTTCGCCGATCCCATTTTCATCAACATGTTGATCAAGAGCTCCATGGCATTCATGCCGTATTTGCCGTTCTCATCGAGATAGAAAACCCTTTTCGGCTCACCCGGAAGCATGAAATGGTTCATCCCTGCCTGCCTCTTTTGGACATCCCAGAGCACGACCGAAACGCAGGAACCAAGGACCGTCGATATTAGAATCGATTCGCCTGTTGCATGGAAGTCGCCGGGATGAAGAAAGGCAACGTCCTTTCCTAAGCTATGGTTATGAAGCAGATGCACAAAGTGCTCCCTTAAAAAAAGGTAATCTCTCCGCCGGCGCTTCCCTCTTCAACTTCAAAACCTCCGATCTTACCGGCTACTTTTTTATGTTCGAGAATGGTGAACCGCTTGATGATGTTCTGAAAACGTTCGCTTTGAATGTTCCAGTCCTTAAGCCCATTTTGTGCCAGTTCTTTTTTGAATTGCCTATCAAAAAGTTCTTCAATTTTGCCAAGCAAATCGGTGCTTTGTGCCAGCTCCTGTCGACATTCCGAAAGCTTTTCAAGAAGCTCTTCTGTTTCCCGGTACGTTTGAATGAACCCACTTCCAAAGGCCGAGAAATTTTCTATAACTGCTTCGATTCCATGAACCGTTGAGTTGGCATTTTCAGCGATAAGTGCCATGTCATGCTGGAAATTGTCGGCAAAGCTTGCCTCACTTTTATACATTTCCCGATAGAAAAGAAGTGACTCCTGGGTCCGTTTAAAGAATTTATGGATGCTTTGAAGTGCATTTTCAACGGTCGAGTCGATAAAATGGGTAAGATTGGACATCTCTTCGACTGTTGCTTCCATCGATTCGAGGGCCTGCTGTTTCGCTATTTCTATTTTTGACGCCACATTGACATTCTGGAATTGTCCGACAAGCTCGGAGAAATCGATAAAACTCTGCTGAAGAGCCCCGACTTTTTGCATGAGATTTTCACTTCGCGAGGTGATTTCCACCTTCATATCAAGAGAGGAGGCAACACTCTTACGGATTTTTGCTATGGATGCTTCCGCTTCGTTGAAGTAGGAAGAGAGCGAGGCCCCGTGGCGATAATCCCGCACATTTTGTTCAATGGAGGACATGACTCCGCCTATTCTTTCCGTCTCTCCCTTGAAAAGATTATAGCTTTGTCGAATCTGCTCAGATACATCATTAATAAGATCGGAGCAGAGACGCGGAATGGTCCTGAGAAAGACCAACTCGTCCAAAAGTTCCTCAATGCTCTCTTGTCCGCTAGGCTCTCCTTCTGTTTTCAACTCCTTGAGAGCAAGAACAACATGATCGAGAGACTGACGGATGATGTCCTGATGTTGGACCTGCTGCATGATGGTAGTAAGAGGGGCCCCTATGGTTTTCGATTCTTCGATAATATCCTTGAGAAAATCGATTGCCCCATCTGTTGCATTTCCCGCCTTCTGAAAACCCGTATCGACAAAGTTGCCGAAATCCTGCAGCAGCTTTGTTTGTACCTCTTCAACCTTCTCCATTGCGGAAAGAAAGTTTGAAAATGCTTCGTCTATCTCCTTGCCCTCGGCGGTAAGTTCTTCGGTATATACGATTGAACGGGCCGAAATGCGTTTAAGCTCTTCAGTGATGAAGCTGAAGGCTCCTCCCGCCTTCCCCGCTTTGATTGCAACGGTCATCGCATTTAAACTAATCAGCTCCATCGACTCCGAACTTTCCCGAATATCCGAAATTCGATAGTCCAGCTCCTTGACCACCTCGATCTCTTTGCGAAGACTCTCCAGCAGCTGATCGTCCCGCAGGTGCAGGGTATTGAAAGAATCCGATGCCTCACGAAGTACCGCTTTTGTTTTTGCCAGAAGAGATGATGCCGAGGTTGTGTTGCGAAAAGTCGCCGTCTTGGTTTTGAGGTTTTCCACCTGCAGCTCCGAGGCATTTCTTCCCTTTTCAAGCTCAGAAGAAAGCTTCGGAAAGATTCCGGCAATACCGTCGAATATGATCTCGGTATTCTTGATCACTCCGTCTATCTGTGCTGCGATATCCGTAGGAGATGTTTCGATACTCTGTTCCATTGCCTTTAGTATAGTTAAGCTCTTACGCGTGTGCAAGAAAAACGGCCGTCGCGGTGGTTCGTGACGGCCGTTTTATTTCGGATTTCAGAAAGTTTTTCCCTATTCTTCCTTTCTGATGGTGTTTTCGGTTTCAAGATCAAAAAAGTTGGCTTTTTCATAATTGGGAGTAAAGAATATTTGCTGGCCAACCTTAACATTAACGTCCGGATCAAGCTTTGCAATCAGCTGATGTTTCTGTGTGTTGACCCATACCTGGGTTTCAGCGCCAAGGGGTTCTATAACACCGATTTCGCCCTTGATCGTTACGCCCTCTTTTCCCTCTGTTTCATAGGCAAGATCTTCCGGCCTGATTCCGAAAATGACCTCTTTTCCGATGTATCCCTTTTCTCTGAGAAGATCGGCATAGACCCCTTTGATCTCAGCCTTGAAATCGGCTTCTTCCATCAGCAGTTTCTTGCCTTCTTCCACAACCTTGACAGTCATGAAGTTCATGGGAGGTGATCCGATAAAGCCTGCGACAAACCTGTTTGCGGGTTTGTTGTAAAGGGTCAGCGGATTTCCAATCTGCTGGATGATACCATTTTTCATGACAACGATCTTGTCCGCCATGGTCATTGCTTCGACCTGGTCGTGGGTAACATAAATCATCGTTGCCTTCAGCCTGTGGTGAAGACTTGAAATCTCCGCCCTCATCTGAACCCTCAACTTGGCATCGAGGTTTGAAAGGGGTTCGTCGAAAAGGAAAACCTTAGGCTGGCGAACAATTGCGCGTCCGACGGCGACACGCTGCCTCTGGCCACCGGAAAGGGCCTTTGGTTTTCTGTCAAGCAGTTCCTCGATGTCGAGAATTCTGGCCGCTTCCTTAACACGTTTTTCGATCTCGGCTTTATCAAATTTTCTGATTTTGAGACCGAAGGCCATGTTGTCGTATACGCTCATATGGGGATAAAGCGCGTAGTTCTGGAATACCATCGCGATGTCCCGATCTTTCGGCGGCACATCATTTACCAGTTTACCGTCGATATAGAGTTCACCCTCGGTGATATCCTCCAAACCGGCAACCATTCGGAGCGTTGTTGATTTTCCGCAACCGGATGGTCCTACGAGAACGACAAATTCTCTGTCTTGAATGTCGATATTGGCATTGTCGACGGCCCTGACGCCGCCTTCGTAGACCTTGCCGATACCCTTCAGCTGTACTGTAGCCATAGAATACCTCCAAATTATCTTATGGCTAACAGAGTATTATGCTTTTAGCGAGCTGTCAATGAAACTTTCCCCTTTACTCACTGTAACGGCTTTTGGCGATACCAGGTCTCCAGCCGTTCGGAAAGATCGGGGACTTGGTTCGGATCGTCGGCCGAGGCCTTTTCCAGGAGCCAGGGAATGATGACATCTTTTCTCATGGCGTTCCACCTGGAAGGAAGGGGCAGGGGAAAACTGAGATAGTTTTCGGGGGGGATGTGCCCTACCAGAGAAGGAAAGTACTGGGGAATGATCTCTTCATTAATAGACGGCAATGAGGAGAAGCCGTCGGCGATGCCAAACGTCCTCATTCGCTTAAACTGGCTGGATTCGAGGAGTTTTTTCTGTGTATCACTTTGAAAAAACCAGAGAAGAAAGGCACCTGCAGCCGGCCGGGCATCTGCGGCATTGGGAATTCCAATGAAAAGGAGATCGTCGTTGACCGGTATAAGGTCGTTCTTGGCCATCCACCGGAAATCAAGGGCACTTCGTTTTTCCGGGGCCAGGTGGAAGAAATTCCGCAGGGTCGAATAGGTAAAAAGGATTCGACCGTCGGACAATAGTTTAACCGGCGGATCGTAAAGAAAGGTGTCGATGAATTGCTGTTCCAGGTCTCGCCCCTGGTTGACGGTAGTGATCCATTCTCTGATGAAGGAGATCGCCTGATCCAGGGCCTCCTGATTCCACGTCACCTGTCCCGTTTTTTCTGCTTCTGTAAAATTGGTCCGGAAAAGAGCGGTTTTCTCATACAGCACTTCGGGGTTCCATCGCGGGGAGAATCCCATGCGGTTGAATCGACCGTCTCTGATGACGTTATATGCGGCACTTTCTTCCTGGATACTTTCCAAATTGAGGCTGAACTGCTGGTTGCCGCTTCTGGAACTCTTCAAAAAAGCGAGAGCGGGAAGATCGAAACTCACCGGGAGCAGTATGTGCTGCCCTGCTGAATTTTCCCCACGCGAAAGAAAATCTTGGTAGAAAAGGGATTGGTCCAAAAGAGGAAGGTTCGTCCGCCTCTCCACATCCCTTTCCCCCGTTGCAAAAAGGGATGCAAGGGAAGAGAACCGCTGTATGGTTTTTTCGTTGTTGAGATAGGCACCGGCAACCAGATCGGGAACCAGTTCCTGCTTATTGGTATCGATCTTCCCTTCTTCAATTTCCCGTGCGGGCTCGTTTTTGTAGACCACCTCGATTTGGTAGAGCTCCTGCGATGCGTTAAAGAGCTCGGCATAGGCGGCGAATTCGGGGCGGTTTGTCCAGAGTATCGCCGTAGAAGGGAAGCGACCGGGGTTCTTATACCAGAGAAAGAAAATCGCCGAGGCCAAAAGCAGAAACACAAGGGGCAGCATGATGATGATAAGACGTTTACGTAAGTTTCCCGAGAATCCCATGAAGGCAACTCTACGTGGAGGCGGACGCCTTGTCAATTGCCGACGCTCCTGTGATAATGAATCGGTGACCAAAAGATTTTATCGCTATAGTTCCTATCTGAAAGACCGTTACAAAGAACCTGTCTACAGGATCGGTATTGATGCGGGATTCGGATGCCCCAACAGAAATCCGGACGGTCGGGGGGGCTGCTATTATTGTGACGAAGCTGGTTCACGGGCCGCCTACCAGGAAGCTAATGGACCGCATTCCTTCTTGCGTTCCTCATCAGGGCCGGACCCCGATGATCCTTATTGGCAAACATGGATGAAGAGACAGATCGATGAAGGAGGGACCTTCCTTTCGAATCGCTACGGAGTGCACTCCTTTATTCTCTACGTACAGGCCTTTTCCGGAACCTGGGCACCGGTGCCGAGACTGAAGCATATCTATGATTATCTCCTCTCCCTCGCATCTTTTCGGGAGCTCATCGTCGGTACCCGTCCCGATTGTGTGGACGAAGAGGTGGTGAAGCTGCTTTCCTCTTATGCTTCCTCCCTCGATATGGATGTGTGGCTGGAGTTGGGATTGCAGAGTTATCATGATCAGACCCTTCGGCATATCGGCCGGGGGCACGACACCTCTGCCTTTGAAAGGGCCTATGAAACGGCCAGGGCCGGGGGGCTGAAATGTTCCGTTCATCTGATATTCGGGCTTCCCGGGGAAGACGACGCAATGATGGAAGAGAGTGTTTGTCGCCTGGCCCGCCTGCGGCCCGACGGGGTGAAAATTCACAATCTGCACATTGCCGAAGGAACACGGTTTGCGCAATGGTGGCGGGAAGGCCGACTGCAGGTGCCCGATACCACACACCATCTGCGGCTGGTGGCCGACGCCCTGGAGCTCTTACCCGAGACGACTGTCGTTCAGAGGGTAACCTGTGACACGCCCAAGGCCCGGCTCCTTGCTCCCGTCGATTTTGCCTCCAAAGCCCATTTCTATCGCCTTTTGGATGAAGAGCTTGAAAAACGGAATAGTTATCAGGGAAGACGATTCGCCGAATGTGAGAGAAACGCGCCGGATTGACAGCCCCCCTGTTTTGGCCTACAGTTAGCCTTATGCGGGGACAGTTCTGGGCAACCGGTGATCCGGGCTCCTCTTCCGGTGGGCTTTCCGGTTTGATTGATCGTATTCTTTCTATTTTTCTCGGGGCTTCCGATCCGGAACGGGAAAAACGGCGCTTACTGAAAGAGATTGAAAAACAAGTAAAACACCAGAAGTACAAGTATCTGAAGACCAAGGGGGCCGAAGCGCTGCCCGGCCTTGCGAAGCTTTTTTACGACATGTATAAGGTTATTGCCCCCGCTCAAGTGCTTTTGCAGAATGCCCATTCATCGGGGGTTTTGAAGACCATTCTTATCGAAAGTACCCTGACCGGTGAACAGCTGAAGATTCTTGAAACCGTTGATGAGGCGGCGATTAGGAAGGCCGCCGAGAGTAAGGACACAAAGGTCCTTGCCTCTGAGCTGAAGGACAAGCTCGTTACCTTCTTTTCGGCCTTTAACGGCGACAAAATAAAAGAGATCAACAATCGCTACAATCTCCTGCTTCTCTTTTTTCAGCTGATCAATTTCGACTACTATTTCTTTCTTAAGAAGTTCGATTCCGCTCTTCCCGAACGGGATTTTGTGTATCATCCTAAATTCGAGACAATCAACGGCAGCTATATCAGCGATGATCTTAAGGATTTTCTGGAGATCATGCTTCAATTCAATAAGGACCAGAACTGGAATGCCTTGTTTGATATTCTCGCCTCGTATAAACAGACGGAAGTCATAAATCGTGACGATTTTCGTAAGGTGATAAAAAACCTTCTTGATGTTCAACGCAGTTCGATCCTTACACTGATCGTTCAGCTCATCGACCAGGACCCCTATTATCAACCAAAGAGCTACTATCACGATGAGCATATCGTTGAGGAGTATCTGAACAAGATCAAGACCGGTACCGAGATGACGATTCAGAAGATTCTCATTGAACGGCAAAACAAAAAAATCGACACCCTTCTGAACACTATTTTCGGGACAACGGCGATCAGCCGCATGAAATACTATACCGAGAAGAATAATATGGCCTTTTCCAAGAAGATGCTTGGGGGCTATATCTACGTTCGTCCTCTCAACTATTTGAAAGCCTTTCTCCTCGACTTCTATAAGCGTGATATCAAAACGGTTGTGGATATCTTGTTGATAAGGGGCAAATGGTCGACAAATCTCTCCAGTCAGCAACTCTCCGAAGCCTTTCATGCGATCATGCAGGTTTCCGAGGATTTGATTGTCTTCGACGAGGGGCTTTCGGAAGAAGGCGGTTCCGGAGTCAAGCTGAAGGCCTTTCTCCATAAGGGGGACAGAGATAAAAACAGCATCGTTATCTTGCGAAAAATGCTGAAAGATATAAATGATGAGGCGCTGCGGATGATAAATGAGACCGCAAGCAACCTTATCATGGTCGGAAAAAGCCTGAAATTGGTATTGGAAGACTATGAGAAGAAACCCCACGAACTTATCCTCAACTGGAAGGAGGTTGAGGGGGCCTTCGAGCATGATGTAAAGGAAACTCTTACCGGTCTCTATAAAAAGATCTACTATTTTATCCAATTGATGCAATTTTATGTAAAGAAGAAATAAAAGAGACCTTCCCCCTTGTCTATGACTATCTACAACCCCCTGTGGATAAACGGTGGGTAATTCTACAGAAGACGCACAATTTGCGCACAAACTATTCGCAGCTTGTTCCATATAGCCGTTTTTCCAATGCGATAAGCTCTCCTTTTTTCCTTGTCCCGTCCCGATAGTTTCCCACTCCTCCACTCGATGGTACACCCCTGTGGCAGGGAATGATGATCAGCAGTGTATTGGCGGCCAAAGCCCCTGCCACGGCTCGGGCTGCTGTGGGTTTTCCGATGGCTTCTGCAATTTGGCGATACGTTCTCGTTTCTCCCGGGGGGATACGAGATACTTCGCTATATACCTTTTTCGCAAAGGGCCCGCCCGTATGATGATAGGCAAGATCAAAACCGCTTCGCTTACCGGCAAAATATTCTCTCAGTTGGTCTACGGTGGAGGAGAGCACCCGTTCTGCCTCTTCGGGCAACGGTGGATACGGAGATGCCTGCTGAGTTGGCCTCTGTTCCTCCGTCACTGGGGAGTTCCGGTCGACAAACCTGAGAGAAAAGAGTTCTCCAGACTCGGTTACTTGCATTCTCATTGTTCCAAGGGAAAAATCGCGGTCGAGTTGCCATGCTTGCATGATCATGAGTGTACACGTGATGTTCCCTATAAACAACAACGGGAAATTTATGATTATTGATTTTCATGCCGATACATTTTATGATACTATAGCAGTTAAGAGCAGTTAAGAAATGTAAGGATATTGAGAAAAAGGAGTCTCCGATGATCAATCCGACCGACACGGCAATGTCCGTGGCTCATGCGTTGATTTTCTTTTCTACGGTGGGCTGTATCGTGTATGGGCTTCTGCACTGGAACAGGCAGGACCAGACCGAGACGGTCCCTCTGGAGAGAGAGAAGGAGACACATTAAGCATGTACATTGAAATGTGAAGACAAGAGAAGAGGCATACCGGATGATCACGTTATCCGGTATGCCTCTTTTTATTTTGTTGATCAGTTCTTTTTGCGTTTGTCTCGAAAGTAGAGGAGCTCTCCCGGGGCGTTCTTGATGGTTCTTGTGTCCTTTTCGAAAAGGGTCGTCGCCTCCATCAATTCTCCCAACTTCTTGAAACCGTAGTTTCTGGAATCGAAATCGGGCATTTTCTTGGCGATATTTTGACCGACGTTGCCGAGATAGGCCCATCCCGAGTCGTCCGCCGAATCTTCCACCGCCGTTCTCAGCAGATTGACCAATTTTGAATCCCGTTTAAGTTCTCCTCCGCTTTTCTTTGTGGAATGGACCTCTTCCGCATCTTCCCGAAGGATTTCCGTGTAAATGAATTTGTCACAAGCGGACACAAAGGCCCTGGGCGTCTTTTTTTCTCCGAAGCCGTATACCGTCAGCCCCTCTTCCCTGATCCTTGCCGCAAGGCGGGTAAAGTCGCTGTCGCTCGATACGATGCAAAAGCCGTCGAATCGTTCGGTATAGAGAAGGTCCATGGCGTCTATGATCATTGCGCTGTCGGTGGCATTCTTCCCGCTGGTGTAACCGAACTGCTGGATCGGTATGATCGAATGCTCGAGGAGCACCTCCTTCCAGCTTCGCAAATTGGGGCTTGTCCAGTCGCCATAGATTCGTTTTACGCTGGCAATGCCGTATTTAGCCACCTCGGCCAAAAGGCCTTCCACAATAGAACCTTGAGTATTATCGGCATCAATGAGTACCGCCAGTTTCTGCTGGCTTTGTTCTTCAATATCTCTTTGCATGAGTGTTATCTCCATATGATTATTTTTGTAAGGTCCAGCATAGGTGCGGGGCCTTTCTGGTGAGAAAGTCAGGATCGATGGTCTCGTCGGTAATTTCCCGAGCATCCTGATCCTTTAGCTCAAGGACGAACCCTTTTCTGTTTGTCGAAAAGAGCAGCAGGCCGCCTGGGGCGAGCAGTTCCATGCACCATTCGATGAGCTTCGGATGATCGCGCTGAACATCGAAGGTGTCGTCCATATTTTTCGAATTCGAGAACGTGGGCGGATCGAGAAAGATGAGATCATAGGCCCCGTGCTCTTGTTTCGCCGCAGTTTCAAGCCATGTCAGGCAGTCCGCTTTTATCAGCCGGTGCTTTGCCTTCTTATCGCCGAACTGCGTCTGAAAGCCGTTGAGGGCCATGTTCCGCCCTGCCCAGTTAAGGTAGGTGTTGGAATTATCGACACTCGTGGTACGTGCCGCACTCCCTGCGGCGGCATGAACCGATACCGTTCCCGTATAACAAAAAAGGTTTAAGAAACGCTTATCCTGGGCTGTTTCCATGATGGTTCGTCGCAAGGGGCGATGGTCTAGGAAGATGCCTGTATCGAGGTAGTCGTGGAGGTTGACCAAAAAACGAAGGCCGTTTTCGAAGACCTCGAACTCCCGTCCCGTTTCGGAAAACTTCGCGTACTGATTCGTGCCGCGCTGCCGTCTTCTTCTCTTTACGACGATATGACTCCGGGCTATCCCAAGGGCGTCGGATGTCGCATCCACCAGCTCGCCGAGCCTTCTGGCCGCCGCTGCCGGATCAATGGAAGCCGGTGGAACGTATTCCTGGAGGTGTATCCATCGGTCGTTGTCCACGCTCTCGTAGAGGTCTATGGCAGCGGCGTACTCGGGCATATCGGCATCGTAGAGACGGAAACAGGTTATCCCCTCGTCGAGGAGCCACCGTTTCAGCCGTTTCATGTTCTTCTTCAAACGGTTTGCCGCCATTGCGCCGCCCGGGCTTTGTTCCCGTTCACGGATCTGATAGAGCCCCAGACTGCATTCCACCGGTCCGTTGAAAAGGGTGTTGACCTTTTCCGGCTTCAGACCAATGTGATAGTTCCTTGCTTCGTCTCCGGCGACGACTCCGATCTTCCATCCCCCGAAATGGAGTTTCAGGTTTTCTCCGAAACTGCGATAGAGCCCTTCCAGCGCCTTACCTTTCAGGTCGCTTCGCTTTCCGTACGGGGGATCGCAGAGCAGCAGGCCCGGCTCACGCAACGCTCCGGGATCAAGAAACCTGGCATCTGCGACCTTTACCTCAATCCTTTCCCGAAGTCCGGCTGCGGCAATATTTTTTGCTGCAGCGGCGACAGCCGCCGGATCGATATCGTAGCCTTTGATGACGGGAATCCGTTTCAGCCCCTTGTGGCGGATCTCCTCCGCCTCTTTTTTCATCCTTTCCCAGAGCTGGGAATCATGGCCCTTCAAACTTTCGAACCCGAATCGTCTGCGAAAGAGCCCCGGTGCTATATCTCCGGCTGCCAGAGCCGCTTCAATGAGAAGTGTTCCGCTTCCACAGAATGGATCGACAAAGGGTTTCCCTTCACCGGCCATGCCCTTCCAGCCCGCCCTCACCAGAGCCGCTGCTGCCACGGTCTCCCGAAGGACGACCTCTCCCCGCTCTTTTCTGTAACCGCGCCTGTGCAGGGCCTCTCCTGCAAGGTCGATTCCGATACTGACCGCTTTTCGCTCTATGAAAAGATTGATGGTGATATCCGGGTGGGCGGTGTCCACACTGGGGCGGGCGCCGCAGGCGTCTCGAAATCTGTCGGCGATAGCGTCCTTCACCACCCGTGCGGCATAGCCTGTATGCTCCACAGCCCTATCCCGTTTTCCTGCTGCATCAACGGCAAAGCTTGCCCGAACCGGAAACAGGGAGGGCCAGTCGATACTGTTTGCGGCCCGATAGAGGTCTGTAGCTTCTTCGACGGCAAATCGGCCAAGGCTCAGAATCAGCGAGGAAGCAACCCGCGCGTTGAGACAAAAACGGTACATGGTTTCAAGATTTCCCCGAAAGGAGACACCTCCGGGGAGAATGGCAAGAACCTCCCCTCCGGCAAGGGCGGCTTCGTCGGCGACAATGTCGCTGCAATGCTTTGCCGAAGGAGCAAAAAGGGTATGGGAAACGATCATCCCCTTCAGTATAGCCGAAGGGGATGATCGATACAATCGCGTTATTCGCGGATCTTTTTCAACGCTGCAACCGCCGCGTCATAATCGGGATGATCGTGGTTTTCTTTTACAAGTTCGATATAACGGATGGTATCGGCCTTATCCACAATAAAAATGGAACGGTTGAGGAGCCTCAGCTCTTCGATGAGCACGCCGTAGGCCGTACCGAAGTCTGCATCCTTATGATCCGAAAGGGTAACGACCCGGTCGACGCCGGCTGCTCCGCACCAACGCTTCTGTGCGAAGGGCAGGTCCATACTGATGGTAAGAATCACCACATCGTCGCCGAGGGAGGATGCCATTTCGTTGAATTTCCTGGTCTGCCTGTCGCAGACTCCGGTGTCCAGGGATGGAACGACGCTGATGAGCTTATACTTGCCCTCGTAGTCCTCAAGACTTTTAGGCATCAGATCGGTATCGAGGACAGTGAAATCGGGGGCTTTGTCCCCAACAGAAGGTTCCGGTCCCAGAAGGGTGATACTGTTTCCGCCCATTTTCGTCACTTGACGCTTTTCCATCATTTACTCCTTATATAACATCATATAAAATCGCTGTTCTAAGCCTGGATGGTCCACCCATCCACCCCTCGTGCGGCCTCCATAACCGCTTCGGAGAGGGTTGGGTGGGCATGCACCGTGTTTGCAATATCTTCGGGCAAGAGCTCCGCCGATCGTGCAAGCAACAATTCATGGATTAGCTCGGTTGCATGGTCACCCACTATTCTTCCGCCGAGGATCTCCCGGCTTTTTTCATCGTACAAGATCTTTACGAAGCCATCCGGACGTTCGATTGCCACGGATTTTCCGGCTCCCCGATAGGGAAACTGTACACTTTTGGCGCTGTATCCGGCCTCTTTCGCTTCTGTCTCGCTCATTCCGAAGCCGGCGATCTCCGGTTCGGTATAGACCGCTGTGGGAATAAGGGTTCGGTCGATTGCTGCCGGGACCTCCTTTCCTGCAATGTGCTCGACGACAAGTTCGGCCTCTTTGCTCGCTGCGTGGGCAAGGAGTATTCCTCCGACCATGTCGCCTACGGCATAGACCCCTTCCGCCGCCTTATAATGGTCTGCGACGCGCACAAAGCCTTTCTCATCGGTACCGACTCCCGCCTTCTCAAGACCAAGCTCTTCGGTATTGGGCGAGCGGCCGACGACCACGAGGAGCTGATCGGCCTGCACCGTTTCCTGCTTTCCTCCGCTCTCGACACTCAGCGAAACCCCTTTTTCGGAAGTCTCTACTCCTGAGGCCTTGGCGCCAACCAACATCTTGATCTTCCGCTTTTTGAAGCTCCTGGCAAGGATGGCGGTGGTGTCGGGGTCTTCGGTTGGAAGGATCTTCCCCATCGCCTCGATCAGGGTTACCTCAACACCGAAACTGGCCATGATATGGGCGAACTCGCAACCGATGGCCCCTGCTCCTAAAATGGCAAGGCTCGATGGAAGCGTTTCCATCATCAAGGCTTGGTCGCTTGAAAGGATCCTTTTTCCGTCGAAGGGGAAGGGGGGAAGTTCTCTTGGCCGGCTTCCCGTGGCAAGGAGGATGTTTTTCGCCGTATACCGTTTTTCACCGTTTACAAGGACCACGCCCCCGCCTTCCAGCGTGGCCCGTCCCTCTATCAGCGCTATCTTGTTCTTTTTTAGAAGAAACTGCACCCCCTTTGAGAGGCTTGCACTTGCCTTCCTCGACTTCTTCCATGCCTTTTGGTAATCGAAGCCGCTTTTATCCACGGTTACACCGAGGCCTTCGAGTTCATCGGCGCTTCGAAAGATTTCTGCCTGTCGAATCAGGGCCTTGGATGGAATACATCCTATGTTTAGACATACGCCGCCCACATCGCCCTTTTCGATAACGGCGCAGGATAGGCCAAGTTGAGTGGCACGGATTGCTCCAACATATCCGGCCGGTCCCGAGCCAATGACGATCAGATCATAATTATCACTCATATCTACTCCTTGGGGAAATGGCCCCGCCCGAGATTATAACAGGACCATGCCCGGCTCTTCCATCATTGATTTCAAATCCGCCATAAAAGCGGCACCGACGGCTCCATCTATCACCCGGTGATCACAACCGAGGGTGAGGGTCATGGTGTCCACAAAACGAAAACCGAGCTCTTCGTCCGGAACAGGAACCTGCCGCAAAGCACCGACAGCGAGAATCGCCGATGCCGGGGGATTGATAACCGCTGTGAAACGGGATATTCCCCAGCTGCCGAGGTTCGTTATGGAAAAGCTTGCTCCCTCATACTCTTCGGGAGTAAGCCGTCCCGCCTGTGCCCGGGGGATAAGCTCTTTCAATTCTTCATCGATGGCGGCAATTCCCTTTGCTTCGCAGTTGCGTACCACCGGTGTAATGAGGCCCTCTTTTTGCGCCACCGCCAGCCCGATATCGACAGAACCGTAGTAGCGTATCGAATCGCCTTCCCAGGATGCATTGATGTTTTGGTTCCGGGTAATCGCTTCGGCCACGAGCTTTATGAGAAAGGCGTTGAAAGAGAGTTTTTCTTCCCCTCGCTTTTGCCTCGGACGATTGAGAGAATCACGCAAGCGTGCCAGACGGGAGGCTTCCACATCGATATCCAGATAGAAATGGGGGGCCTGTCTCATCGATTCACTTAACCGCTTGGCAATGATGGCCCGTTTCCCGCTTACCGGCTCGACCCTATCCTGCATGCGCCCCGGCACCCTGCTCTGTACGGGAGAAGGGGCGTAGGCCCCTGCCGTCTTTGCCGTTTCGATATCCTTTTTTACGATCCTTCCTCCGGGGCCGCTGCCGGTGAGGGCGTCAAGACGTATTCCTGCCTCTTGTGCAAGACGCCGCGCCAGGGGACTCGCCTTTAGCCTGCCGTCGTCACTCCCTGCCGGCCCTGCATGTGATTCTCTATGTGCCGGTGGTGAAGCTGCCGCCGAGGCTTGTTTTGCCTTTTCTTGAGCAGGAGACGATGTCTCCTTTGGGGTAGTAGCCTTTTCGTCGCCTTCCGAAGAGGCAAGTTGTTTCTTCAGCTTTGCTTCGAGCTCTGCAATATCCTCGCCTTCCTTGCCGACGATTGCTATGGGATCACCAACCTTTGCGCTGCCCCCTTGATCGACAAGAATCGAAAGAAGTGTTCCTTCCTGCGTTGACTCGTAATCCATGGTGGCCTTGTCTGTTTCCACCTCACAGATGAGATCTCCTGTGGTTATGGAATCACCAACTGCCTTCTGCCAACCTGCTATGGTGCCCTTCTCCATAGTTGGAGAGAGGGATATCATTAATATCGCTTCGGCCATGGGGCCTCCTTCCTTATCGATTTTTCAATCGACATACAATACAGACTTCGCGGCGCGAACCACCTTCTCGACCGAAGGTTGCGCTGCGAGTTCCAGCCTATGGTTGTAGGGCATGGGCACATCCTCTCCGCTGACCAGTTGGACCGGCGCATCGAGATAATCGAAACAGTCCCGCCCCACAAGAAACCCGATGTGACTGCCCACCGATGCTACAGGCCAAGCCTCATCGACGACCACACAGCGATTTGTTTTCCGCACCGATTTATAGATGGTTTCGGTATCGATGGGGCGTAGGCTCCGCAGGTCGATCACCTCTGCCTCTATTCCCTCTTCTGCGAGTTTTTCTGCCGCCTGCAGCATCATGCGTACCGGCTTCGAATGGGCGATAAGGGTCACATCCTTTCCCGCCCTCTTTACGTCGGCCTTGTCGAGGTCGATGAGATACTCCTCTGCGGGAACCTCTCCCTCCCAGGAATACATCAACTCCGCCTCGAGAAAGATTACGGGGTTATCGTCACGTATGGCACTTTTCAAAAGCCCTTTGGCATCGTAGGGAGTCGATGGTGCAACAACCTTCAGGCCGGGAATATGGGCATAAAAGGATTGGAGTGCCTGGCTGTGCTGGCTTGCCAGAAACTCGGCCGGCCCATTGGGTCCCCGTATCACCATGGGGATCTTGAACTGCCCCCCTGACATGTAACGGGTTTTCGCCGCGTTGCTGATCACCTGGTCGATGGCCATGAGGGAGAAGTTGAAGGTCATCCACTCGACGATGGGGCGCAGGCCAGCCATTGCTGCACCTATTCCCATGCCGGTAAAACCCTCTTCTGTAATGGGGGTATCGATGACCCTCTTGGAGCCGAATGTTTCCAGCAAGCCCTGGGTTACCTTGTAGGCCCCATTATATTGGGCCACCTCTTCACCCATAAGCAGTACCGAATCGTCCCTCCTCATCTCCTCTTCTATTGCCTGTCGTATTGCTTCACGAAATGCTATTTTCGCCACAGTGTCCTCCCTTCTCTTAGGCCAGTATGTCGCTGTAAAGCGCTTCTATTTCCGGCTCCGGACTTTCTTCCGCAAAGCTTGCAGCCTCTTCGCTGAGTTTCTTTGCCTCTTTGTCCCATGCCTCGAGATCGGAGGCCTGAACGCCATCCTCCAGAAGTCCTTTCTTGAGAATCAGAATTGGGTCGCGTTCTTTGTAGTCCTCAAGCTCCTCCCGTGTTCGATACTTTGCCGGGTCGCTCATGGAATGGCCCTTGTAACGGTAGGTTTTTATTTCCAGGAGGGAAGGAAGATGCTCCGTTCGTGCTTTTTCCACAATCTCTTTTACATTTTCATGGACCGTAATCACATCCATCCCATCGATCTGACGCCCTTCGATGCCGTAACTTGCGGCCATGACCGAAAAGTCGTCGACTGCCGAAACACGTCTGAAATCGGTGCCCATACCGTACTGATTATTTTCGCAGATATAGACAACCGGCAGGCCGTATATCTTTGCAAGGTTCAGGCTCTCATGGAATGCTCCCTGATGGATAGCTCCGTCGCCGAAAAAGCAGAGAACAACCCCGTCCTCTTCCCGGTAACGAATCTTTAGCCCTACCCCTGTGGCTACCGGAATTTGGCTGCCGACGATTCCATTTCCGCCAAACATATGTTTCTCGATGTCGAACATGTGCATGGAACCACCCTTTCCCTTGCTGCAACCGGTAACCTTTCCGTAGAGTTCCGCCATCACCGCCTTTGGATCCATCCCCGAGGCCAAGGCATGGCCATGGTCGCGATAGGCGGCCACAATATAATCTCTTTTTAAATCAAGGGCCCCGATGGCCCCGGTCGCGACAGCCTCCTGGCCAATGTAGAGATGGCAGAAACCTCCGATCTTTCGCAGACCGTACATCTGAGCGGCCTTTTCTTCAAATCTGCGAATAAGCAGCATCCTTTTATACAGCGCTGTTTTTTGTTTTGTATCTGTCATAATGACCTCTTAATTAAAATCGACGATTCTCGATTCTCCCGTCATGGGCAGGAAACTGCGCCCCCGCTCTATGATGGTCTCGACAACGACTAAGCTTCCTGCATCCGAGTTCAACTTCCAGAAAACACCAAGTTTGCTGCCGATCTCTTCGAGGACTTCGGCTCGCATTGAAGCATTTTCGATCAGGTTTGCTTTTCCATCGGCATAGGCGATACGATCGAGCCCCTTGTTTTGAAACATCCACTGAACTGAAGCGTTCGCCTCCAGCTGACGCCGTTTATCGAAGTCCAGTGAGGTAACCGCATAGATGGCGCCGGCGCGATCTTTCAAAATCGCCGGTGTCATCCAGCGCATTCGCGGGCTTCCGTCCCGATCGACCGTTGCAAGGATAGCCGTTTTTGCATTCTCAAGGAGTGATTCGATCTCAATAAGGAATTGCGATTTTGTCATAGATGTTTCCTCCGTTGTTATTAATATGGTAAAACAAACAACAGAAGTGAAGGATTGTGAGCAAAAAAGTCGGAAAAGGAATCGAAGAGAGAGGTTACTCCTCGTCTAAATTGCGCTCGAGTTCCCGTATGGCATTCATATGATTCTGAAGATACTCTTTTATTGAAGGGGTTTTTATTTCCCGATATCGAAGCACCAGTTTCCGTTCGTCCTGGCTGACCCGTAGGAAGTCATCGTCAGTTTTGGGTGAATAGGCAGGTGGTGGTTCGGCGCCGCTTTCCGCATCAAGATGAAAGAAACAGTTGATAGGTACGGCCAGAATCTCCGCTATACGTCCCAATTGAAAAGCCGAGATCGAAGATGCCCCGTTCTCATATTTCTGGATTTGTTGATATGAAACGCCAACCTTCTCTCCGAGGCTTGCCTGACTGAGGCCGCATGCTTTGCGATAGGAGCGTATGTTACGCCCAATCGTCGATTTATCGAGGACCATAGGTTCATTATCCTTTCCTCGTGTACGGCACACAACAAACCTTTGGTTGTGTCATAAATAAAATGATGCTACCATTATGTGTGTCTGTATTGCATCGTCCAGCCATCTTTTTCCTCTGCCGGGACCGTTTATATGCGGATATTCTGTTCGACGTCTGTCCGTTCCGCTCCGTTTCCGTTGCCTCCGCCGAACGGGCGCTTATCATTTCTTCCCTTCGGTTTTGCGGTGAGGACTATCCGCTTGCGAGGAAAATTTCCACATTGATGCCCGTATTTTTCGCCTCTCCCTTACCCGATTTTCTTTTTACATCTTTCGACACCGAGGGCGATGAAGAGCGTTTTTGTTACCATCCCTTTCCGATTTCTGCCGACGAAATCATAGCTTTCCTTTCAATAACCGCTTCCTGATTGACAACGAAGGCTTCGCGTTTGATACTATTTGACATGAGCAATAATGAAAAGCGAAAACCATTCATGCAAAAACAGCCGCCGATGATCAGTGTCGTTCAGGCACTGGTTCCTCTCTGCCTCGCAGCAGTCTATTTTTTCGGGTGGCGTTTTCTCTTGGTGCTGGCTCTGGTGAACGGAGCAGGGATCCTTGCCGAATATCTGCTTGCCAGGGCCTATGGTATGAAGGTGACAAGCTCGGTACTCGTTACCTCCTTTCTTTTCGCCCTTTCCCTGCCGCCGACCGTTCCCCTGTGGATTGCCGTTGTTGGAATCGTTTTTGGAGTTGTTTTCGGAAAGATGGTCTTTGGCGGATTCGGACGAAATGTTTTTAACCCCGCTATCAGCGGCCGTGCTTTTATCTACATTAGTTTCGGTGTTCCAATGACCGGACGCTTTGTTCCTCCCGTCGGAGGACCAGTCGGCGGTTTTGCTCATTGGCTTACCAAAACCGATGCCCTTTCGAGCGCCACTCCCCTGGTAAGTCAGACGGCCGGAACGAAGATTCCTTTGTCAAACCTCTTCTTCGGTAACGTTGCCGGAAGTTTCGGTGAGACTTGTGCTCTGCTTATCATTCTCGGGGGAGTCTACATCGTCTGGAAAAAGGTGGCGAATTGGCGCCTGATCCTCTCTTCGATGCTTGCTTTTCTTCTTCTTGACGGCGCTCTTTACGTTTCCGGCGTTACCGGGGCCATTGATCCCCTCTCTTCGCTTCTTTCCGGCAGCTTCCTGTTCGCCGCGGTCTTTATGATCACCGATCCCGTTTCCGCAAGCCAGACAACCAATACCGGTCGCTGGCTTTATGGGGCCATCTTCGGTTTTCTCACCGTGCTTATCCGGGTCTTTGCCGGCTGGCCCGAGGGGGTGACCTTTGCGATTCTCTTTGCGAACATGTTCGCACCTCTGATCGACTATCTCCTCAAGGAACATAACAAGAGGGTGAAGGAGGCGAAGGCATGAAAAAAGAAGGAACCTTTGCCTTACGAATCTATCCGGTACTTTTTATGGCCCTTTTGACAGTGCTTTTTATCACCGTCGTCAGCGGTATCTATCTTTCGACAAAAGACCTTGTGGAGATGAACGAGACCCTAAGTCGAAAAAAGGCGGTCCTCTATGCCGCAGGTATCGATTTCCCGGACGGAAATCCGGAGGGAATTCAGGAAATCTACACAAATCGTGTTCGTGAAATCGGAACTGCCGACGGCAGACCAGCCTATTTCGAGATCCTTACCGACGGCTCGGTAAGCGGCTATGCCGCCTACGTTTCCGGTGCAGGCCTCTGGGGACAGATCGTTGCCATTTTCGGCTTCGGAAAGGATCTAAAACAGTTTACAGGCGTGGAATTCATCGAACAAAACGAAACTCCGGGCCTTGGTGCGCGTATTACCGAGCCCTGGTTCAAGGAGCAGTTTCGGGGAAAAACCGGGCCCTTTACCCTTGTCGATGAAGGGACCGCCACCGGACCTGGGCAACTTGATGCCATTACCGGGGCGACAAGAACCAGCACGGCCATCTTGAGGATTTCCAACAAAGCCCCGGAAGTGGCCGAAGAGGTCATCGCTTCGAACGGAGGGGAGCATTAATATGGTAAAAGGAAAACTAAAAAAAACATTCACCGACCCTCTCGGAAAGAACAATCCCGTATTTGCCCAGATTCTGGGTATCTGTTCGACCCTCGCGGTTACGAACAAGCTGGAGAATACCGTGGTTATGACCCTCGGGGTCGTCTTTACCACAACCCTTTCCAGTTTTGTGATTTCGCTTATCAGGAAGTGGATACCTTCCAGGGTCAGGATGATGGCGGAGACCCTCATCATTGCAAGCTTTGTTATCATCGTTGATATTACCCTGCGAGCCTATATGCCTGATATTTGGAAGCAGCTTGGTCCATACGTCGGGCTGATTATTACCAACTGTATCATCATGGGGAGGGCGGAAGCCTTCGCCTTAAACAACACTCCGGGGCTGAGTCTCATCGATGGTTTGGCTTCGGGGATCGGTTACTCATATGTTTTGATCATTGTTGCGATTTTTAGAGAGCTTTTGGGAACGGGATCGCTTTGGGGAATCAAGATTCTCGGTTCATGGTGGACAAACTGGTCCATCATGATCATGCCTCCCGGTGCCTTTTTCATGCTTGCGATTTTTATCTGGATCGTAAAGGGGGCAATTATTCCCGAGAAAGAGGAGGCTAAAAAATGAACGGTTCCCTGTATCCTGTGGCGATCCTCTTTGCAGCGATCTTCACCAACAATATTCTCCTTACCAACTATCTCGGTATGTGCAGCTTCCTCTCGGTCTCCCGGGAGCTGAAGACCAGTGTGGGACTAGGAGTCGCCGTTACCTTTGTAATGGCTACCACCAGCGTTCTGAACTGGCTTGTGTACAATAAGATCCTGGTTCCTCTTGAGTTGGAATATCTTCGCTTCATCGTCTTCATCATCGTGATCGCCGCATTTGTTCAGATTGTCGAGATGGTGATCGAGCGCGTTTCCGAAACCCTCTATGCTGCCCTCGGCATTTTCCTTCCTCTGATCACCGTCAACTGTGCAATTCTCGGAGTCAGTCTTTTTATGGTAATCAGAGAATACTCGTTCATCGAAAGCTTCACCTTTGGTTTGGGCAGTGGAATCGGCTGGTTTCTGGCGATTCTCGCCATGGCCGGTATCAGACAGAAACTGAAAAAAGCACGCCTTCCGAAGGGGCTTGAGGGTGCCGGTATTACCCTGGTCATCACCGGTATGATGGCAATGGCCTTTATGGGTTTCAGTGGTATGATCAATATCGGCTAAGGAGGAAGCATGTTACCCGCACTGATTACCAGCGTCGGCGCAATTACCGGAATTTCCGCATTTCTGGCTGTTTTGATGGTGATTGCCGATGCAACGATAGCCAACTATGGTGAGGTAAAAATCACCATAAACGATGAGAAGGAGTTTGTCGTAAAGGGAGGAAAACCCCTCCTCGGCACCCTCATGGAGCAGGAAATTTTTATTCCCTCGGCCTGTGGCGGTCGAGGTTCCTGCGGCCTCTGTAAGGTAAAGGTGGAAAAGGGCGCAGGCCAATATCTACCTACGGAGCTGCCCTGGATCAGCGAGGAAGAAAAGGCCGAGAATGTCCGCCTTTCTTGTCAGCTTAAAGTCAAAGAGGATTTGTCGATCCGGATTCCCGACGAACTCTTTAACGTCAAGGAGTTCCAGGCAACGGTGGCGAAGATCCGTGATCTGACCCACGACATCAAAGAAGTGACCTTTGACCTTAACGAGCCTTCGGAGATTTCCATTAGGGCCGGGCAATTTGTTCAGCTTCGGGTCCCCGAATATGAACTTACCGACGAGCCTGTTTACCGGGCCTATTCGGCGGCATCGGTACCCAGCGACAAACGCCATGTAGAGCTTGAAATACGCTATGTACCAAACGGTATCTGTACCACCTTTGTCCACAAGTATCTGAAGGAGGGAGATCCCGTGGTCTTCAACGGCCCCTATGGGGAGTTCTTCCTCCGTGACACCGAACGGGAGATCATTTGTATAGCCGGCGGGAGCGGTATGGCACCGATTAAGTCTATCCTTCTTGATATGGCTGAGAAGGGAAGCAATCGAAGGACCCGCTACTTCTTTGGCGCACGCTCCAAGCGCGATCTGTTTCTGCTCGATGAGATGAAGGAACTGGAAGAGCGGATGCCGAATTTTCGTTTTATTCCCGCCTTAAGTGCCCCCGAACCGGAGGACGACTGGGATGGAGAGATCGGGCTCATTACCGATGTGGTGGCCAAACATATGGAGAGCGGCGATAACACCGAAGCCTACCTTTGCGGGAGCCCCGGTATGATCGACGCATGCGTGAAGGTTCTTACCGACAAAGGGGTGCCGGAAGAGTTGATCTACTACGATAAGTTCGGTTGATCCGGGAGGAAGATATGAAACAGTCACCGCAGATGAAAGTGATCCAAGAGCAGATGAAACCGGGGGTGCTCACGCTCCATGGCTTTCTTGGAAACGATAGCCGTTCTTTATCAGAAATTCTCGACGCCGATGCCGCGGAGGTACGACGTCTGGGAACAACACATCAGGCAATTGCCGATCGCATGCGCTATTTCCGGAAGGAGGGTGAGGCGGGCCTCGGGGAGTTCACTACCGTCGACAGCTATTTCGATGTCAAGGTAGAATCGGTTCGGGGGAAAATTCCCAGCCCCTTTGGAGGTCCGGGGCTTTATGCGAAAACCAATACAACCGTCTTGAACAAGCAGCTTAATAGATCGTTGGTCTTTACCGATATCAATATCCACCTGATAGGCGAGCACGGTTTTTACGAAGGAAAGGGGAGTCCCTTTCGTCTCGAACCACGGGCCCTTGTTGAGATACTTGAAATTCCCCGGGAGGCTCAGCAGGTCGAAATCCCCCGCTGACCATCTACCCTTTCAATCCCTCCGCATCCATGGTGTCGGAGGGAATTTCAACACCATTTGCCTTTGCCTCGTTCTTGTTGCAGAAAAAGGTTGTTTTTTTTACATTTTGCACATACACTAACGAGATGCAACAAATAGCAACGATAAGGGCATAAGGCAATGGGAAAGAGTGAACGATTGATGCAGCTTGAGCTGCTGCTGCTCAGCCATCCCGAGGGGATGCGCAGGGCTGAAATTGCCCGAAGGTTGGGAGTCCATCGTTCCACCGTCGGACGTTATGTGGATGAATTGAAGAAGAAAGTCGACCTCTGGGAAGACGAGTATGTCGTCGGTATTTCCAACGACGAGCCCATGAATATGATGAAGCTTTCGGTCTATGAAAGCCTTGCCTTTCACCTGTCGGCAGAACTGCTTGCAAACCATACGGAATATCACAATCCCCATATGTCGAGTGCTCTTCGGAAGCTCGCAGAAAACCTTCGCCGCAACGCTCCTTCCATGAGTGCCAGTATCGATGCCATGGCGGAGGCGATTGAGACCGGCTCAAAATTGCAGAATCCCGATTATATTAAGGTCCTGGAGACCATGACCGATTCCTGGGTGTCAGGAAAGATCGTTCGCATCAGACATGTAAACGAGAAAACAGGGAAAGAAGAAGAGACAGAGTTTGCTCCCTATTTTATCGGATTTTACGATCAGAACGGTGCGCGAAGGCCTATCAGCGTGACGGGACGTCTTCGCCATACCGCCGCTATTCAAACCATCGATATTCGGAAAATTCACAGTGCAGAAATTCTTGATGAGACCTATACCATTCCTGACAACCTAAAACCTTTCGGCAAAAATGAGTTCAACGCTCCCTTTGAGTCCGAAGATCTCATTCCGTTAAAGCTGAGAATTCGTGAGCGGTCGGTGCTGAATGTCTTCCATAATCTCTACGTTAATCGTTTAAAAGTACACGATCCGGAGTCTGACGGATGGATTATCTGCGACATCGAAGCCGAAAATTCCATCGAGCTTTTTCTCAAGCTTGTGCAGTGCGGCCCTTCGGTGGAAATCCTGGAACCCAGCTCGTATCGCCAGAAGTTTATCCGGGAAATTCAAAAAATAGCTTCTGTGTATCACCTGTCCGGTACTTCTCCTGTGTAATTTTTCCGGGAAGCCCTTGATCTTTTTTTGCGTCTAATTGATAATAGTTCTTGTTATTGATTAGGGAGGGCGGAAATCGAGCTCAAAATGTTTCTTGAAGATATTTATCGCCGGTATCACCGGCGGGTATTGATCGAGCCCGATCCCCTTCAAACGGTATACTATTTTTCGTCTGATGCGGATCGGGAACTCTTCGGCTTGATAGCGGCTGCATTTTCCGTCGGTAGGGTTGGTTCCATATTACGGGCACTTGAAGAGGTGCGTTGCCGACTGGCTAATCCCGTATCCCCTGCCGCTTCATTGCTGCATAGCACGGCGGAAGATTTAGCAGGGGATTTTTCCAGTATGCGATACCGCTTTTTTTCAGGTGATTCGATTGCGTTGTTGATGATAGGTCTGTCGAACCTTCTGAAAACCTATGGATCGCTTCAAGCCGCCTTCATGTGCAACGATGATGCCGGCCCGGATATTCACGGCCGTCTTGCCGGGTTTGTACGCATGTTGTACGACTCTGCCGGGGGCTATGATACCGGGGCACGGCGGATCTTACCGAATCCGGATGCGGGAAGTGCCTGCAAACGGCTTCATCTTTTTCTCCGGTGGATGATCCGGAGGGATGAGATTGATCCGGGTTGCTGGAGTGATCGTTTTTCTCCTGCAACGCTGCTTGTGCCGCTTGATACCCATATGCTGCAGGTTTCCCGTCGCCTGGGGCTGACGATTCGAAAGGACGGGAGTCTTAGGACCGCCCGGGAGATTACCGGAGCGTTCAGGGAGTTTGCGTATTCGGATCCTGTCCGTTATGATTTCAGTGTAACGAGGATCGGAATACGTGGAGAGATAGTGCAATGGCCGGTCTTGACGGCTTAAAATATTTTGTTGAAAGGGGAATAGAAAATGAAGAGTCTGAAGGGCACTGAAACCGAAAAAAACTTATTGAAAGGCTTTTCTGGTGAAAGTCAGGCGAGAAATCGCTATACATACTTTGCCGGAAAGGCAAAGAAAGAGGGATATGTTCAGATCGCCGATGTTTTCGAAGAGACGGCAAATCAGGAAAAAGAACATGCGAAGCGTTTGTTCAAATTTCTTGAAGGCGGAGAGTTGGAGATCACCGCATCATTTCCGGCCGGAGTAATCGGCACCACCGAAGAAAACCTTGCCGAGGCTGCCGGCGGAGAGAATTATGAATGGACCGATATGTATCCCTCTTTTGCCGCAAAAGCAAAGGAAGAGGGGTTCAATGAGATCGCCGCTGTTTTTACCGCCATCGCTGTTGCCGAGAAACAGCATGAAAAGCGTTACAAAGAGCTTCGCGAGAATATTCTGAAAGATCGTGTGTTCAAACGGGATAAGCCTGTTGTCTGGCGCTGCCGCAACTGTGGTTATATCATTGAAGCGGTTGAAGCTCCGAAGAATTGCCCTGCCTGTGCCCATCCTCAGGCCCACTTTGAGCTATTAGGCGAAAACTGGTAATATAGAAACGCGAGATATAACATACAAATACCATCAAGTCATAAGGAGGACAAAATGGCTACATTGTACGGGATTTACAAGTGCGAGGTGTGTGGGAATATCGTTGAGGTGCTCCATGAGGGAGCAGGTGAACTTGTCTGCTGTGGTCAGCCTATGACCTTTTTTGAAGAGAAAACAGCCGACAGCACCACAGAAAAACATGTTCCTGTCATCGAGAAGACGGCAAATGGTTATAAGGTAACCGTCGGAAGCACTCTCCATCCCATGGAAGAGAAACACTACATCGAGTGGATCGAACTTATTGCAGACGGTGTGTCCTATCGTTCCTTCCTCAAACCCGGAGATAAGCCGGAAGCCGAGTTCTGCATTTCCGCATCGAAGGTCAGTGCTCGGGAATACTGCAACGTGCATGGACTCTGGAAAGGTTGATCGTATGATACAAGAGAAGATGGAAGCTGCTTTAAACAAGCAGATTGCCGAAGAACTGGGCTCCGCCTACCTTTATCAGGCCATGAGTGCCGACTTTGCAGCAAAAAACCGCCTCGGTATGGCTGCCTGGATGCAGGCACAGGCCGGAGAGGAGATGGAGCATGCCAGGAAGATCTATCACTATATCCTCGGCAGGGGCGGACGAATTGAATTGATGGCCCTTGCCGCCCCACAGCAATCCTGGGAGAGCCCCCTTGCGGTTTTTAAGGCTTCCTACAAGCATGAACAGCATATTAGCGCTTGTATCCATGATCTTGTAAAACTTGCCAGAGAACTCGACGACACGGCGACTGAGGTCTTCCTTTCCTGGTTCGTAACGGAGCAAGTTGAAGAAGAAGCCAGCGTCGATGAGGTCGTACAGAAGTTGAATCAGCTTGGCGATGCACCTCATGCACTTTATATGCTTGACAAAGAGCTCGGCGCACGTCAGGCTTGATCATAACCTAATACGGAGGAACAGTTATGCAGAAGTACGTTTGTGATGTTTGCGGCTATATCTACGATCCGGCTGAGGGTGACCCCGATAACGGTGTAGACCCCGGAACGCCCTTTGAGAAGCTCCCGGAAGACTGGGTTTGCCCCCTTTGCGGTGCTTCGAAAGAAGACTTTTCTCCTGCCGACTGATTCTCGTCGGGACGTGGAAAAAAGGCTGCTTCGGACTTGTTGTCCGGGCGGCCTTTTTTGTTGTGATGAGCCATTGGCAGACGAATTCTAAAGACGGTTGCATCTGCCGCAGGATAATCGATAACACCCTGATGCGCTTCTATAATATGCTGGCAAATGGATAATCCAAGCCCCGTGTTGTGCTTTTCCCGTTTCGTCGTGAAAAAAGGATTAAAAATCTGATTGCGTATTTCCGGAAGGATGCCGGGGCCGCTGTCTCGAATTTGAATCTCAACATAGCGGTCATGTTTGTTTTCCAGAATTGATATTCCGATCGTGCCGAATGAATCAACAGCTTCGAGACTGTTGACAAGTAAGTTGATGAAAACTTGCTTTAGTTGGTTTTCATTTCCGTAAATCCATATATTGCTTTCTGCTTTTCTAAATGTTACCTCTACTTTTTTCTGCTTAAACTTATGTGATAACAAAATCAGAGTTTCTTCAATGGCTTGGACCAGGTCAAGGGCTTCATACGGATGATCATTGGGATGGGAAAAACTAAGAAGCGAGGCAATGATTCCTTGAATGCGGTTTACTTCGGAACGAATCTTCTCCAATTTTTCTTCCGCATAACGGTCTTTGTTTTTCATGGCCAACAGTTCGATATAGTTGAGAATAATGCTTAAAGGATTGTTTATCTCATGGGCGACTCCTGCCGCCAGTTCGGCTATGGAAGAAACACGTTCTGTTTGAATTAAATAGTTTTTAAAAAGATAATCCCTTGAAATATCCTCGATAAGGAGGATGGTCCCAAGAAAACGATAGGCATCATCCCGAAAAGGGAAAAGGGTTATTTTTAGATAATGATCGCGACGTAGGCATACTTCATTCCAGGTCATGATAATTCGTGCATCAATAGCTTTGGTTATTTCTTGCCGCAGCTCCTCATCGAGGCACGCCAATAACTCCTGAATGGTCTCTGGATCATAATGCTCTGGCCAGAACAGCGCTTCCCTTATCGCTTTATTTATGAGATAAGGCTGATGTTCGTCATCAAGAATGGCAACACCGACAGGAAGGTTTTTGATGATATCTTCATTATATTTTTTGTAATTGTAGAGTTCTCTGTTCGATTGGCGTAATTCTTCACGGGTAGAAGCAAATGAGTAGGTGAGATCTATAAGCTTTACCTTATCCATTTGTGCTACCGATTCAGTCTTTATGATATTCCCGTTTCGGATAATTGATACTCGATGGGCAAACTCGAAAATTTCTTTCATATTACTCGAGATATAGATAACACTTCCACCTCTTTCGACGAGTGAATTCATGCAACGGTAGGTAAGGTCCATCTCATCTTGGTTAAACTCTGCATAGACTTCGTCAAAAATTGCTATTGTGGGGGAGAAAAAGAGGGCCCTAACGAGAGCAACCTTATTCCTATCCTGTTTTGACAGACTTTCCACCGGGGTTTTGAGATCGAGGTCGATATTATAATCAGTAAGATATGCCTCAAGGGTTTGCTTCATAAAACGATAACGGATGATGTGGTGTGGAGAATATTGGTAACGGCCCATAAAGATATTCTCAAGAGCGGAAAAAGGAGGGATCAACTGGATGTTCTGGTGTACAATTCCTATTCCCGCCTGAAGTGATTGCTTTGGAGTAAATGATGGATAAGAACGACCGTTTATACGTAGTTCTCCTTGGAAACGATGGATCAGTCCTGCCAACAGCCGTACAAAGCTTGTTTTTCCCGAACCATGTTCGCCTACCAAAGCGTGAATTTCACCAGGAAAGAGGGTGTAGGAAAAATGGGAGAGAGTAAGCCGGTCATGAGAACAGACGCTTATATCTTTTAGCGTAAGGACCGGTTCGTTTTTCATGCTATTCCAACCCTAAGCGTTTCATTTTATTGTATAACGTCTTCCTGTGAATTTTGAGTAATTCGGCTGCATGACTTTTTATGCCGTCACTCAGCCGAAGAGCTTCAAGAATTCGTTCGCGATCCAATTCTTCGATGGCTGCTTCATAGTTTTGTGCTTCCGAACCACTCGACAGATTCCGATACTGTTCAGGTAGGTCGCATTCTTTAATTTCCCGGCCGTCACAAAAGATGACGGCTCGCTCTATTGTATTTCTTAATTCTCTGATATTGCCCGGCCAATCATGGTGGAGCAGTAGTGAACGGACATGTGGAGACATCGATACAATTTTTTTCCCGTAGAGCTTATTAAAGGTCTCTAAGAAATAGTGGCTGAGGATGTCGATATCTTCTTTTCGTTCCCTCAGCGGTGGTAAGTGAATTTCCACTACCGAAAGTCGGTAATAAAGGTCCTCACGGAAAGCACCCTTTTTTATGAGTTGAACGATGTCTTGATTTGTCGCTGCCACAATGCGTGTATTTGTTGTAAAGGTTCTGTGGCCTCCAACACGTTCGAATTCCTGCTCCTGCAGGACCCTGAGAATTTTTGCCTGAAGACGAATATCCATGTCTCCGATTTCATCAAAAAAAAGGGTTCCCTGATGTGCAATTTCAAATTTGCCGGCCCTGCTACTTTTGGCATCGGTATAGGCACCTGCTTCACAACCAAAGAGTTCGGTTTCCAGAAGTGTATCGGGAATGGCTGCACAGTTTACCTTGACGAAGGCTTCTTTTCTTCTTCTGCTTTGTCTGTGAAGCATCTGGGCCACCAGCTCTTTGCCCGTTCCGCTTTCTCCTGTAATAATGACCGGAGCATCGGTCCGGGCTACTCTCGTCAATGTTTCGTTTATCTTCTTCATCTCTTGAGATCGGCTTTCCGGCATGGTTTGCGGGTGAAGCGAATTCTGTCTGGAACGGGCTTCCCGACGATCAAGGAGCGTGGAAATTTCCCGCAAAAGTTCCTGAAACCGAACAGGTTTGGGGAAAATATTGATTGCACCGTAGCGCATAGCTGTTACAGCCGTCTGGAAACTGGGAAAACCGGTAATCATAATAACCGGTATATCGTGCTGCTGCTCCTTGATGATCTTTAAAAGATCAATCCCACCGAGTTCCGGCATGCGGACATCAAGCAGCAGGAGATCAGGCTGGCTCTTTTGCATAAGCGCAAGGGCTTCTTGTGCTTCTGTGGTGAAAAAGGCTTGAAAACCACTTTCCTGCAGAAGTTCACTTAGAGAGCGGCATATTTCCAGTTCGTCGTCGACTATGAGTATTCGGCGCATATGTTTCCTTATTGTTCTACTATATACGAGCAAGAACCAAAGGGAAAGAATGTAATGTGTGGAAAAAATGCCACATCAGACTTTAATCTGTGCAATGAAAACCCCACCAACAGTAGAGCTGCTTTAAAGTTGTCTTTTTATAACTATATTATTGTAAAAGAGTTATCTATCAATTCTGATGTAGGATAGAGTTGGTACGGATTCTGCTTAATGGAGGTATAACTATTGTGGAGGTGTGATTTAATGAAAAAACAAGTTCTTGCTGTGCTGCTGGTTTTCGTTTCAGCTGTTTCCTTCCTCTTTGCAGGAGGCGAAAAGGAGGATGGAAAGCCGCAGATTGCTGTCCTGCTGCCGGGGAGTGTTGAGTTCTTTTCGGTTGAGAAGCAGGGAATGAACAAGGCTGCCGATGAGTTCGGTCTTGATTTGATTTATGCCGATGCGGAGTGGGATGCTGGGAAACAACTAAACCAGGTCGAAAACTTTGTCGCCCGCGGTGTGGATATGATACTACTGTGTGCGGCCGACAATAAAGCGTTGTTGCCTGCTGTTGATCGATGCAGAGAGGCTGATATCCCCCTTATCACCTTTACCAATGTTCTTGGCGATGATCCCGAAGGTAAGCTCGACGGGGTGATTTCTTTTATCGGCATTAACGATGTGGTTCAGGGAGTCAAAGAAGGTGAAATGGCCGCAGCGCTCCTTGGTGATGGACCGGCGCATATCGTGCTGATTGAAGGGGCTCCTGGAACCAGCTCCCAGCGAATGAGAACACAGGGATTTGAGCAGGTTGCGGCACAGTACCCGCAGTGGGAGATCGTCTATCGTCAGGCGATCAACGGCTGGTCAAAGGAAAACGCTTTGGCTGCTGTCGAGGCCTTCCTTCAAACCGGCCAGGATGTGGATCTCATCAGCTGTCATTGGCATGCCGGTGCTGCAGCAGCAGCTACCGCATTGGAGGAGGCCGGTACCGAGGCGAGTAGGGGCAAGAATATCTATGTCACCGGTCTTGAATACACAAAAGAGCTAAAACCTCTCATTGAGTCAGGAGCCGTGGATGCCACAAGCTTTGCCTCAATTGTAGACATGGGCTATCAGACCGTTGAAGCGGCGGCAAAAACTCTAAAGGGAGAAACAATACCCAAGGTTATCAAGGTAGATCCAATCATCATTACCAAAGAAAACGTCGATCAGTTCGAACCTGAGATGTAATTGCAGCATTGTCCTACCGGTTTCTTGCAAGACCGGTAGGATACATCAAAGGAGATTTGCCATGTCGAACACTTTTATGAATAGCCAGGTGGTTATTGGGCCCTATGAGGTACAACACTATACGCTTGAAGAGGTTCTCCAAAAACTACAGGAATTCCATCAACAGGTTGGACTTCGCCGTTTGATGATTTGGAATACCCAAGGGGAGGAATGGTACCAGGCCTTGGTGGATGCATGTCGTCGTAACGGAATTGAGCCATACCTTTGGTTCCCTGTTCTCGCAGATTGGCCTGAAGCGGGCCTTGATGCCCAGGGACTCGTCTGTTCGCCCGAAGGATATCAGGGGATGGGGGAGCTGGGACGTTGGGGTGGATTTGAAGGTATAGATGAAGACTTCCTTTTTCTTTGTCCTTCACGTCTCGACCTTTTGGAACAGCATAAGCGGTACCTTTCTCATCTCGTATCTCGCTACGACTTTTCTGGAATTTTTCTGGATCGGATACGGTTCCCTTCTCCTGCAAACGGGATCGAAATGCTATTCGGCTGTTTCTGTTCAGAATGCAGAAGCCGCTATGAACCTGAAACACTCCTTCAAGTGAAAAAGGGTATATCGCTTTTGGAAAAGGCGGCAAAACAGACAATTCCCCTCCGCTGGGATAATTTTCTTCGTCAAAGCGGCCTCATAGAATGGGCTCGTGACAGGGAGCATCGTGTCGCACTAGTAGTACGGTATTTTACCGAATCCTTTAGAAAGGAAGGACTCAGGGTTGGTCTCGATCTCTTTTCCCCCTCCATAGCCCCCCTTGTGGGGCAGGATTACGGGAAGCTGTCGGTTTTTTGTGACTGGATAAAGCCAATGACCTACTGTCGTGCGATCGGCCCGGCAGGACTTCCCTTGGAGTTTTCCTCTTTTATCAATGGATTGGTGGAAAAAAGTGGCGGGACGTTATCGATACCGAGGGCTGTCGTGTTTGTTGAAAACCTGTTGGGCCTGCCTGATGGGATCCTTAAAATGTCGCTTCCCGATTCCCGGACTTTACCGGCAACGTTTGCTACGAGTGAGACGCTTAGGGCCAAAGATATGGTCGAAGATACGGAAATCATACCCGGGATAGAACTGGTCGAGCATCCCCAGTTTCCGGTAAGTATTTCAGATGCCGAAGCCGAAGCATATTTCGATGCGCTTTCAGAGATTAATTCAGACTTTATTGCCTGTTGGAACCTACTTTACATACCGGAGAGATATACACAATGGATGAAGCGCTTTTAGCTATACAGAATGTTAGTAAGAATTTCGTCGGAGTTTCCGCTCTTCAATCAGTTTCCTTTTCTATCGGAAAAGGTGAGACCCATGCCCTGTTAGGAGAAAACGGAGCGGGGAAGTCGACACTGATAAAAATTATTGCGGGAGTATATCGGCCTAGTAGCGGGAGGATCCTGTTAAGGGGAAACCCTTGCGATTTCCAAAGCCCTTTTGATGCCTTTTGCCATGGGATTTCAGTTATTCATCAGGAGACAAGCCTTGTTTCCAAATTGAGCGTTTTACAGAATATTTTTCTCGGAAATGAACCCGTAAAAGGAACATACATCAAACGACTTGATGAAAAAGAAATGAAATCGCGATGGACAGAGCTCAGTAGGAAGATAGGTGTGGATTTCGACCCATACCAAACGGTAAGTTCTCTCAGTATTGCTCATCAGAAAATGGTGGAAATCCTCAAAGCTCTTGCCCACGATGCTTCACTTATTATCATGGATGAGCCGACCGATTCTCTGTCCTCGGAAGAGATTGAAAAGCTTTTTCGGATCATGGAGGATTTAAAGAGGCAGGGGATAACGATTATTTATATCACCCATTTTCTTGACGAGGTCTTCCGAATAGCGGATCGGGTAACGATCCTTCGAGACGGACGGCACATATTAAGCAAGTCCATAGGAGAGCTCAGTAAAAAAGAAATAGTTGCACGCATGGTAGGCCATTCCGTGGCAACGACTATTTGGACTTCCGAAAGCCATCGACGAAGTGATACGGCGGCCCTTACGGTAGAAGGGGTAAGCTCTGGCTCAAGGCTTAGGGATGTGTCTCTTTCCGCCTACTATGGCGAAGTGCTTGGTATAACCGGGGTTATCGGTTCGGGAAAAACAGAACTGGCAAGAGCAATTTTCGGTGCCGATCGTCTCACGTGTGGGACTATCCAGGTTGCCGGAAGGATGAGGAAGCTTACCTCCCCTAAAAAAGCCGTATTGTCGGGCATTGGGATGATGCCTGAGGATAGGAAGGCCCATGGCCTGGTTTTGAAACATCCGACCTATAAAAACATGAGCCTTTGTTCCCTGACTAAACTCTCTTCGGCGGGAATTATTAATCGACGAAAGGAAGAGGCTTCTTGCGGGGCCTATCGTCAGGATCTGAATATAAAGGTTACCGATCTGAACCAAAGTGCCTCTTCCCTAAGTGGCGGAAATCAACAAAAAGTAGTGATCGCAAAATGGCTTATGGCCAATCCCGATATTATTCTTATGGACGAGCCTACCAGAGGCATTGATGTCGGGGCTAAGCAGGAGATATTTAAAATCATCCGTGACCTTGCAGACCAGGGAAAATGTGTTCTTTTCTTTTCCTCTGAAGTCCCTGAAATTGTACAGTCCTGTGATCGTATCCTCATTATGCGCAAGGGGTCGATTGTTCGGGAGATCAATACGGATGAAGAGCGAAATCAACAGACGATTATGCAAACAATGCTTCAAGGAGATTAACATACATGGATAAAACACAGGCACTGAAAAAGAGAATCCGATTTATAGAGCGGGTCAACTGGAGAAGATTTTTCAAGAAATATGGTTTACTAATCAGCTTCATTATTATGAGCTTTATTATCTCCTTGTTGACTCCTAATTTTCTCACTTCACGTAATATTATGAACATGCTTCGACAAAGTAGCATAGTCGGGATCATGGCAATCGGAACAACCTTTGTCATTCTTACCGGTGATATTGATATCTCTGTCGGATCGGTTTTAGCCCTTTCCGGTGCCATGGTTCTTGGACTTCAGAAGATGATGCCGTGGCCTTTTGCCGTTGCCATTACGCTACTTGTAGGGTTTTTACTTGGACTTACGAACGGGATACTCGTTTCGAAAATTAAGATTGTGGGTATCATAACCACACTCGGTACCATGACAATTGTGCGTGGGCTTACATATCTTTATACCGGCGGATATCCAATTCTCGGTGCCTCTGAGAGTTTCAAATTTATCGGTTCCGGTTATGTCGGCTTTCTTCCTTTTCCCGTCCTTCTCTTCCTTCTCTTAGTCGGCTTCTGGCAGTTTTTCCTCAGCAAGACACCTACGGGACGGTATATCTGTGCCGTAGGTGGAAATAAAGAGGCTAGCAGGCTTTCCGGCATTGCAGTCGACCGTTATCATGCCCTTGCTTTTGTTCTTGGCGGGATTATGGCTGCAACTTCGGGCATTGTTTTTGCTTCGCGGCTAAACTCGGTTACTCCTTTGGCTGGCCAGGGGTATGAAATGGATGCCATTGCATCAACGGTTATTGGCGGGACAAGCGTTACCGGAGGAGAGGGGTCGATTATTGGTACCATGGTAGGTGTACTTATCCTCACCATCATCAACAATATGTTTAACTTGCTCGGCATACAGGTCCATGTCCAATATTTAGTGAAGGGGCTGATTATCCTGACCGTTGTTGGCATCGATTCTTACTCCCGTTTTGGAAAGCGGGAGTAAGATATAGTGTTCCGAATCCTGGTGGGATTGTGATCTTATTTTTACTGAAGACAAGGTGCCACCTATCTTCCCGCGGCAGGGATTGGAGGGGTGCCGAAGGCAGACCCCGCAGGGGCCAGGGGGCCCCGAGGAGGCCGGAGCGAAGCGGAGCCCCGGAAAGCCCGGTCCGAGCGGCCAGCGAGGAGCCGCCTTGAAAAATTGGGACCGGAATAGTTACAGGCCGTATGGTACGATCACGGCACTGGTGCTCAGTTCGGGGAGCATTTGGCCGGATTCGGTAAAGCCGATGCCGATGGAGGCCGCGTCGAGGAGCGCTCCGATGGTTCTGTTGGCCTCGAGGTCGGGGCAGCAGGGGTAGCCGAAGGAGTAGCGCTTGGTTCGTGTGCCCGAGGGGAAGAGAAGGGTGTCGATGCTCTTGTGAACCAGCGCGGCCAAGGCGTCGGTGGCCTCGGCTGCCAGACCGTGAAAGCGCAGGTAGTCCCCATAACGGTTTTCGGCATAAAGTTGTTGTGATGTGCGAACCGGCCCTTCGCCGAGGGTGACGATCTGAAGGGGAAGGACCCCTCCTGTTTCGGGAAAGCGGTCGGCGAGACAGCCTCCCTTTTCCTGTGGCAGGCGGGCAAAGGGAAGGTAGCATGGCTTTTTCCCCGTTTGTTCGACCGTAAGCCGGTCTCCCTCCCTTCTGCAGCGGAAAAAACCGTAGCGAACGTGGGGGACAAAGAGACCCTCTTCTATGATGAATTTCTTTAAAGCCTCGAACTTCGGCAGGACCTCGGTTTCGATGAGGGCATCGTAGGCGGACTGCTCCATCTTGCCCCTCTTGTATCCCCAGCGCCCGCGAAAGAGGGTGCGCCTGTCTATGGTTTCGAAGATTTCATGCAAGTCGAAGCCTTCCCCGTACCGTGCGCCGAAGAAGGGTGGGGGAAGGGGGCCCGGGCTTCCCGCAGGCCTGCATTCGGTGCAGGTGCAGGCTTCTGCGGCCTGGGGAGCATGGGAGTTTTGAGAGCTCCGGGCCGGTTGTGCAGGGGACGATGTCGCGCCACTGGCAGCCTCTTGTCCTGACCCGGCGCTGACTTTTGCCTTCTTCAGGCTATCCAGCGCCTTGAGGGCGTCGAATGCATCTTTGCAGTAGTAGACCTCTGCCGGGGCAGCGGGGCGACACTGGCCCTCCACAAAGGCAGGGGTGAGGGCCGCTCCCCCGAGGAGTACCGGCAGCCGTAGTTTGCGCCGTTTCATCTCTTCGAGGTTGGATTTCATGATTGCGGTGGATTTGACCAAAAGGCCGCTCATTCCCACTGCCGTTGCCTTCTCTTCTTCAGCAGCCTTGATGATGGTGTCGATGCCGATCTTTATGCCGAGGTTTTTAACCAGGTAGCCGTTGTTCGAGAGGATGATATCGACTAAATTCTTGCCGATATCGTGGACATCCCCGGCGACGGTTGCGAGAATTACCGTTCCCCGCTTGGATACGGAGTCTCCCTTTTCCATATGGGGCTCAAGGATGGAGACGGAGCGCTTCATAACCTCTGCAGACTGGAGAACGAAGGGAAGCTGCATCTCTCCCTTTCCGAACCGTTCACCGACGATCCCCATGGCGGGGATGAGAATTCCATTTATGATATCGCCTGCCGCCGTGGTTTCGAGACAGCGATCGATGATCTCTTCCAGGCGATCTTTCGAGCCCGCGATAACCCGTGATCGAAGGAGCTCCTGAGGCGGGAGGTTTTGCTCTCTTTCTTCGTTCTCCTCTTCGGAGATGCCTTTACCTTTTTCAAACAGCTCGAGGTAACGCAACAGGGCGGAGCCGTCCTCGTTGTGATAGATCAGATCGAGGGCTGCCTTTCGGGCCTCCGGATCCAAAGCAGCCACCGGTCGTATCTTCTTCGGATTGACGATGGCCATATCGAGTCCCGCCGAGACCGCTTCGGAAAGAAAGAGGGAATTTAACACCCGCCTGGCGGGCGCTGCAAGGCCGAAGGAGATGTTGCTCACTCCCATGACGGTAAGGCATCCGGGGATGGCTTCTTTGATGGCTGGGAGGGCCCTGATGCTTTCGGTCCCCGCGTTACGCAAGGATTCGTCTCCGCTGCCCAGGGTGAAGGTAAGGGGGTCGAATACCAGATCTTCATTGCGCAACCCCGCTTGCCTCGCTATGGCTGCCAGCCGCCGGGCAATGGCAACCTTTTTGGCCACGGTTTTCGCCATGCCCTCTTCATCGATGGTAAGGCAGATGATGGTCGCGCCGTAGCGGGCGGCAAGGGCAAAGACCTTCTGGGCATGTTCTTCCCCCGCTTCGAGGTTGATGGAGTTGATCAGCGGCCGTCCGCCGATGGCCTTCAAGGCAGCCTCGATCACCTGCGGATCGGTGGAGTCTATGACGAAGGGAAGCCTGTTTCGGGCCGCCGCACCGGTGAGGATGTGGAGCATGTCCGACCTCTCGTTACGACCGGGTACGGCGACACAGAGGTCGGCGGCGTGGGCACCGTAGCCGGTCTGGTCGAGGAGAAAGTCGGCAGCCGCATCCCAATCCTCCTGATCGATCATGCCCCGAAAAACTTTGGAGCCGTTGCTGTTGGCCTGCTCGGCGATGAGAAAGGGCGCGGGTTCCTGGATCATCGGCTGGGCCGAAAAGAGGGAAGAGAGTACCGGTCGCGTTGGGCTTGTCGGGGCCGGTAACGGTTTCATTTTTTCTGCGCAAAGTGCCAGCTGCCGGATATATTCTGGCGTTGTTCCGCAGCATCCTCCGGCAACGGCGATATGAAACCGTGCCAGATAACCTGCCATGATCTCTGCAAACTGGACCGGTCCCAGGGAGTATACGGTCTTCCCGTCCTTCATTTCCGGCAATCCTGCATTCGGCATGCAGAAGATGGGGCCGTTGTAGATGGATGCAAGCTGTTCCAGGTTGGGGCCCATGAGATCGGGACCCACGGCACAGTTGATGCCGATCAGGTCGGTCCGCAGGGGTCGGAGGGTAGCCACGACTGCCGAAAGATCGCTTCCCATCAGCATGGTTCCCGATTGCTCGACGGTTACCGAAGCGATGATCGGGATCTCTTTTCCCGATTGTGCGGCACTATCGTCGGCTGCGATAACCGCGGCCTTGGTTTGCAAAAGGTCCTGACTTGTCTCCACCACGAGAAGGTCCGCCCCCCCTTCGAGCAGAGCGTCCGCCTGCTTGCGAAAGGCCGTGTAGAGTTCGTCGAAAGTGATATGTCCGAGGGTCGGCAGTTTTGTTCCCGGTCCCATGGAACCGGCCACAAAACGGGGACGATCGGCGTTTGTATGACGGTCGGCCGCTTTACGTGCAATCTCTGCGGCACGCCGGTTCAGATCGGCGCTCTGGGATGCGAGATCGTAATCGTCAAGGACGATGCTCGTGGCGCCGAAACTGTTGGTTTCGACCACATCTGCACCGGCGGCAAGGAAGGAGTCATGTATGGTATCGATATACTCCGGAGCCGTTCTGTTGAGAATTTCGTTGCATCCGGCCTTGCCTTCCCAGGCGGTATCGGGAATATCCAGAGCCTGAATGCTTGTGCCCATGGCTCCGTCGAAGATGATGATACGCTTTCCCAAAAGACTCCGAAAGTCGGCTTGTGCCATTATGATGCTCCTGTTACGGATATCGAGGTCGAAAATCTTGCATATTGTACCGAAGGTGGCGGGTATTGCCAATGACGTAAATAGGAAAACGTGAGATAATAGGGGCGTTATCGGCCAGCGGCCGATATGTGGGTGTTATACAAAGTGTTTGTTTTATCTTATTAAACACCGTATAATATATTAAACATACCATAAAGGAGCGCTATTGTGGCACAAGGAAAGCCCGTTATCGATTCTGAAAGATGTAAAGGATGCGGACTCTGCCTTGGGGCCTGTCCGAAAAAGATCCTGAAATTGTCGGACGACTTCAATAAGCAGGGTGTTCAGTATCCGGTGTGTGTCGATGAAGATGCATGCATTGCCTGCAAATTCTGCGCAATGATGTGTCCTGATCTGGCGATCACGATTGTCAAGACTGCTTGAAGCGGGAGAGAACGGTATGAGTAACAAGGTTTTAATGAAAGGAAATGAGGCGATTGGAGAGGCTGCGATTATCGCTGGGTGTACCCACTATTTTGCCTATCCGATTACACCGCAGAATGAGATTCCCGCCTACATGGCGAGGCGCCTTCCTGAGATCGGCGGCACGTTTCTCCAGGCGGAGAGTGAGCTTGCGGCAATTAATATGGTGTTCGGGGCGTCTGCCGCCGGAACCAGGGTAATGACCAGCTCCTCAAGCCCGGGAGTCAGTCTGAAACAGGAAGGGATCAGTTACCTTGCCGGTGCTCAGCTGCCGGCGGTTGTGGTTAATATGATGCGTGGCGGCCCCGGCTTGGGCAACATTGCGGGAAGTCAGGGAGATTACTGGCAGGCGACACGGGGCGGGGGCAATGGCGATTACCGTACCATTGTGCTGGGCCCTGCAAATGTACAGGAGCTTGCCGATCTGACCGTAAAGGCCTTCGATCTTGCGGACCGTTATCGCATGGTGGTTATGATCCTCGGGGATGGTTTTCTCGGCCAGATGTCGGAAGCCCTGGAGCTTCCCCGGCCCTCGGGCGAGCATTTTGAAAAGCCCTGGGCCCTTACCGGTGCCGCGGGGCGGAAACACAATGTGATTGCCTCCCTGCGTCTTACCCCCGAGGGAGAGCTCGAACGTCACAACCTGAAGCTTATGGAGATCTATCGTCAGGTCGAGGAGCATGAGCGGATGTGGGAAGCCGACCGCTGTGATGATGCCGATTTTGTATTGGTTGCCTACGGTACCAGCAGTAGAATTTCCCGCGCTGCGGTCAATATTTTGCGCAAAAAAGGAATTAAGGCAGGACTTTTCCGCCCCATTTCCCTCTATCCATTTCCCTATGGGGAGTTGAAGGAGGCTGCCAGGGGAGCAAAGCAGGTGCTTGCCGTTGAGATGAGCGCCGGGCAGATGCAGGAGGATGTCAGGCTGTCGGTGGAAGGTGCGGTTCCTGTCGACGGTTATTTCAGGCTTGGAGGAGCAATCCCCGAGACTGACGAGATTGTGCGAAAGGTGGAAAGCTATGGAAAGTAAAGGCGCCGGATACGAAGTCATATACAAACGGCCTGAGGCCATGACCGATGCGAAAACAATCTATTGTCCCGGATGCGGTCACGGTATCATCCACAAATTACTTGCCGAGAGCATCGATGAATTGGGAGTTCGGGAAGAGACGATCCTGATTGCTCCTGTCGGCTGCTCCGTCCTCGCGTATAACTATATCGACGTGGATGGCTGTGAGGCGGCTCACGGCCGGGCCCCGGCCGTTGCAACGGGGATCAAACGGGTTCACCCCGATAAAATGGTTATCTCATATCAGGGCGACGGAGATCTCTTGGCAATCGGAACTGCCGAGACGATCCATGCCGCGAACCGCGGTGAGAATATCACGGTAATCTTTGTCAACAACGCCATCTACGGCATGACCGGCGGGCAGATGGCGCCTACCACCATGGTGGGACAGGTAACAAAGACGACTCCCTTTGGACGGGACGCGAACGATGTCGGTTTTCCCATTCGGGCCTGTGAGATGATAAACACCCTTGAGTGCCCGGTTTTTATCGAGCGGGTGAGTGTCTTTGATGTAAAGCAGATCGTAAAGGCAAAGAAAGCGATCAAGAAAGCGTTGACGAACCAGAAAGAGGGAAAGGGATATTCCTTTGTCGAGGTCCTTTCTATGTGCCCCACAAACTGGGGTGTTAAGCCGCAGGTAGCTGCAGACTGGGTACGGGACGTCATGGTTCCTTACTATCCCCTCGGCAATTTTCGTGATCGTTAGGAGGCATCATCATGAAGGAAGAGATCGTTTTTGCCGGATTTGGTGGTCAGGGTGTTTTGCTCATGGGGAAATTGCTCTGTGTGGCGGCAATGGAAGAGGGCAAGTATGTGAGTCACATTCCCTCGTATGGTGCGGAGATGCGCGGGGGTACGGCGAACTGCCAGGTCGTCATCTCGGATGAGGAGGTTGCAAGCCCTATTGTCGCCCATCCCTCCATTGCGGTGGTACTCAATACCCCTTCTTTTGCCAAATTTGAACCGAAGCTAAAGAACGGCGGGCTTTTGCTCTACAATTCGAGCCTGGTCGACCTCCGCTCCGAGCGCACGGACATCACGGTTGTTGATGTGGCGGCGAACAATATTGCCGAGGACGCCGGAAGCGGCAGAGCTGCAAACATGGCGGCGATCGGTAAGCTGTTGAAGCTCAAGCCCGGTCTTTGCAGCCTCGAAGGGGTGATACAGGCCCTTGAAAAGGTGGTATCGGCACGAAATAAAAAGCTCAATGAAGTAAACGAAAAGGTCCTCAAGGCTGGTTTTGCCGCATAGAGGCTATGAAGGTGCCATTCCCACGCCCCGAACGCTATGTCGGGGCGTTTTGTTTTTCTTTCTAGTTGGTGCTATATTACCATCTTAGACAGGAGACCATAATGCGGAAAAAACCATCACCAATTGTTTTTCTTGTTGTCCTAAGCATACTTCCTTCCTTTTCGCTTTTTGCTGCAGGCAGGCAGGAAAAAACTTCCAGAGGAGAGTCCGCTGTTCATTTTACTTCGAAAAGTCTTGTAAAAATCCTTGAGGAAAGGAACGATGTTACATTTATTGCTTCCGCATTACGCCAAAGCGGTCTTGCAAAGCAGATGGCAGAACTTGACGGATACACCCTTTTTGTTCCTACCGACGATGTGATTGCACGTTTGCCTGAACGGGCGAGGAAAGCTCTCTCTTCGGATCCCCAGGCGCTTTTGGATGTTCTTACCGCGCAGATGGTAAAGGGGATTGTTACCGTCGAAGAGTTGAGGAAGCGACCGAGCGTAGAAACGCTATCAGGTATCCGCCTTCAGGTTGGAAGCCGAAACGGGCGGATTACCATTGCCGATTCCGACCTCATAAGCGAGGACCTTTTCGGCAATGGCTTCCTTGTTCATGTGGTGACGGGAATCATTGTTCCCGGTATCAAGCTTTGAGCGGCATCTGCGTCAGTTGCCGCGGGAGAGAACGAGAAAGAGTGCCCCTCCAATTGCAACTATAAGGACAAGGGTCATGATCAAGCGTCCGAAAAGCGATGCAGCGGTCTTGCCGAGAACGGAATGCCAATCGTCATCCAGAGTTATTGCCGTTTTTGCCTTCTCCTGTGCCTCTTTTGTCTCCAGCAGATCGGGAAAGGCGAGTGCCCGGTGATACAGAAAGCAACTAAGGGCGAAAAAGGCGGTCGGCCTGGCTTCCTCATCTTCGGAAGGGTGAAAAAGCAGCACGCAGCTCTCTCCCTGATACTGCTCTGTACCGTCGAAATCGGCGATAAGCGTGCTTCCCGTCTCCAACGCTGTGTTCTTTTTCCAGCCGAAAATGTAGCGACTCCGCAGCTTCGATCCTATTCGGCTGAAGAGACTGGTAGTCTGCATCTTTTCTATAATCGGCACTACGGTGATCATACCCTCCCTTAGCAATTTTGAAATTCTGAAAGGCTCGATGATTCGAAGGATCAGACGATAGAAAACGAATCCGAGGGCCGCAATGATGACCAGGGAAGCCGCCGCCGATGAACCTGCTCCCAGACTTCTGGCCGAGAGAACGAGCAGGCCCCCTACAACCAGGGCCACAATCAGATTAACGTACCAACCAATTGCTCCTCTGGCGAGGATAAAGCGTGCTGTCGTAAAGGGGCGCGGTACCGGCATCGAGCGGAGAAATGCCGCCGTCGCCTCTGTTTTTTCCTTTTCCTGCATAGCATCCATACCTCCATCCTACAAGAGTCTTGGCGTCTCTTCAAGAAAAGGTTTGATATGCATTAAATATACGTGTATAGTCATCTGAATGAATATATATGCACCTGTAGGAGTTTTTTATGGCGAATCAAAGCATTCCGTCAACGACGGTACGGTTTAGTAGCGGGATAGATATCCCCCTGGAGCTTCACAAGGTACGAGTTGTTCAAAAGCTCTACCTGCTCCCAATCGAAGAGCGGCTTCGCGCAATCAGAGAGGCAGGCTTTAACTCGTTTCTTTTAAGCACGCGGGATACTTATCTTGATATGCTTACCGATTCCGGCTGTAATGCCATGAGTGACCGCCAGCATGCCGCGATGATGGTTGCGGACGATGCCTATGCCGGTAGCCAGAGTTACGACCGCATGGCGGCCAAAGTGCTTGAACTCTTCGGCAAGCAGTTTATCCTGCCTGTTCACCAGGGCCGCGCGGCTGAAAACATCGTCAGCAGGGCCTTTGTTCGCCCCGGCCACCATATTCCCATGAACTATCATTTTACTACCACCAAGGCACACATCGAACTGAACGGCGGAACCTTGCATGAGATCTACACCGATGAGGCCCTTAAGGTGAAAAGTGATCACCCCTTCAAGGGGAATATGGATATCGAGAAGCTTCGAAAGCTCATTGCCGAAGTCGGAACATCCGTGATTCCCTTCATACGCCTCGAGGCCTCGACCAATCTGATCGGCGGACAGCCCTTTTCCATGGAAAATATGCGCCAGGTGCGTGAAGTCGCCGACCAGACAGGGCTTATGATTGTTCTCGATGCAAGTCTTATCGGTGAGAATGCCTGGTTCATTAAGCAGCGCGAGGAAGGCTACAGCCAAAAAAGTATGGGAGATATCATTGGCGAGATGTCGGACCTTGCCGATCTTGTCTACTTTTCCGCCCGAAAGCTCTCCTCAAGCCGCGGGGGTGTTATCTGTACTGCCAAAGAGGAGCTCTACGAGCAGATGAGGGACCTGGTCCCTTTGTACGAGGGCTTTCTTACCTACGGCGGCATGTCTGTCAGAGAGATCGAGGCGATGGCGGTTGGGCTCGAAGAGACCCTTGACGACCAGATGATCTGTCAGTCTCCCTCCTTTATCGACTACTTTGTTCGTAAGGTCGATAGCCTGGGCATTCCGGTAGTGACCCCTGCCGGGGCTCTCGGCGCCCATATCGATGCCGGAAGCTTCCTCTCTCATTTGCCCCAGAACGATTACCCGGCCGGTGCCCTGGTCGCCGCTTTTTATCTTGTCTCCGGCATCCGCGGGATGGAGCGTGGAACCATCAGCAGTGTTCGCTTGGATGACGGCAGCGATATGCTTGCGGATATCGAGTTGATGCGCCTTGCTTTTCCCCGGCGGGTTTTTACCCTCAGTCAGGTTGAATACGCGGTGGATAGGCTGCATTGGCTCTATCGGAATAGGGAACTGGTCGGCGGCCTTGAGTGGGATCTGGAGCCGAAGGTTCTGCGCTTCTTTGTCGGCCGCCTGAAGGCAAAGGGCGATTGGCCTGAAAGGTTGATGGCGAAGTTCCGTGCCGATTTCGGCGACAGCCTGTAAAAGAGAACAGGAAGGATCTGGGAGAGGGACGCCAAAGGCGTTGATCCTCTCCCCTGTTCATCGATATGATGCCCTTATGGCACTCATCGGCGTACAGAATTTGACTATCTCCTTTGGTGGTCCTCCGCTTCTCGACGGCATTGATCTCCAGATTGAAGAAGGAGACAGACTTTGCCTGCTCGGGCGAAACGGCGCGGGGAAATCGACCTTTATGAAGGCTTTGGCCGCTCTTATACCATCGGACGATGGAAAGATCGCGCGGCGGAAGGGGCTTTCCACCGCTTACCTTTCCCAGGATTTTCCCGATGATTTTTCAGGTCCCGCTTTGGAGTTCGTGATGGGGGGAGTTGGCGAACGCCGGCTTGCGGCAGAGCAGAGTTTAACCCTGCTGGGAGTACCTGCCGAGCAGAATGTATCCTCTTTGTCCGGGGGCCAGAAGCGCAGGGTCCTCCTTGCGCAGGTTCTTGCTGCCGGGGCCGATCTGTTGCTTCTTGATGAACCGACAAACCACCTTGATATCGATACCATTCTCAAACTCGAGGATTTTTTACTGCGCCGGGTCAAGAGTGTGGTCTTTGTTACCCACGATCGTTCCTTTGCCAGGCAACTGGCTAACCGTGTTGCCGAGATCGATAGGGGAAAACTGTATAGCTTCAGCTGTTCTTATGATGAGTTCCTCAGTCGCAGGGACGAGCTGCTGGAGGCAGAGCGTCGTGCCTGGGAGGTCTTTGATAAAAAGCTTGCCGGAGAAGAGGCGTGGCTACGGCGTGGGATTCGGGCCAGGCGGACCCGTAACGAGGGGAGAGTCAAGGCCCTGATGCAGATGCGCGATGCCTACCGTCAGCGGCGGGAACGAAGTGGTCATGCCCGGATGGAAATCCATACAGGTGAACGCAGCGGCGATATCGTCATCAAAACAAAGAACCTCACCTTCGGCTACGACTCTGTACTTCCCATCGTAAAAGACTTTTCGACCGTCATAGAGCGTGGAGACCGGGTCGGTATCGTCGGCCCAAACGGCTCGGGAAAAACCACCCTGCTTCGCCTCCTTCTCGGCCAGTTGGAGCCTCTAAGCGGAAGCGTTCGCCTCGGCACCAATGTCATCCCGCTCTTCTTTGATCAGCTTCGCGGGGACCTCGATCCGGACAAAACGGTGGCGGAGAACGTTGCCGACGGATTTGACACCGTAACGCTAAACGGTAGAAAGCGGCACATCATCGGATATCTCAGGGATTTTCTCTTTTCCGAGGAACGGGCAAAAAGCCCCGTGGCCCACCTTTCCGGAGGCGAAAGGAACAGGTTGCTCCTTGCCCGGCTTTTTGCGCGGCCCTCGAATCTTCTTATCTTTGACGAACCCACGAACGATCTCGATGTGGATACCCTGGAGCTTCTCGAAGAGCTTCTCCAGGAGTACGAAGGGACCCTTCTTCTGGTAAGCCACGACCGATCGTTTCTCGATAATGTGGTAACCGATTGTCTCGTCTTTACCGGGGACGGACAGATTGCAGAACTTGCCGGCGGCTATGCCGACTGGGCCAATTCTCCGCTGTTTGATTCGGTCCGTGAAAAGGGTGAAGATAAGGAGTCGGAGCCAAAGGGCGAAAAGCCGAAAACCCGCGATAAGGTAAAACTCACGTTCAAGCAGCACCGGGAACTGGAGGCCCTTCCCGATGCCATTTCCGCTTTGGAAGAAGAACAGGAAACCATCCATAAACGGCTCTCCGACCCTGAACTCTATAAAAACGGCGACGAAGATCCGTCGCTGCTAACCAAAAGGCTCGAAGAACTTGACGGGGAATTGGCTACGGCCTACCAGAGATGGGAAGAGCTCGATGCGATTGATCAGGCGGAAAGGGCGTGAGGTTCTCTCTACTTCATTGGGCTGAAAGTCTGTCTATCAGTTTTCCTTGAAGCTTGTATCGAATAAAGGGTGTCCCATCCTCTCCCTTTTCGATGCGACTTTTGAGAATGGAAAAGGCCAGTTTCCCCATTTCGCTATGAGGAAATTGAAATGTGGTGAGGGGCGGATGGATAAATCTGCTTTCCGGTAGGTAGTCAAATCCTGTCAGCGTTACCTCTTCGGCTATTCTGAATCCAAGAAGTACCAGGGTCTGGTAGAATTTTAATGCGATAGTGTCATCACAGCAGACAAAGGCTGAGGGCGATGTTCCCTTTTTGATCTGAATGGGCAGGGATGTGTTCTCATTGGAAAGAGGATCTATGCGAATGAAATCTTCTTTGGTGAAGGTAATCCCCAGTGCTTTCACTCCGCGCTTAAAGGCGTCTTCCCGCTCATGGACATCGATATCTTTGCCGTTATTTGTGACAAGCCCAATGTGTCGATGGCCCTTCCTGTAAAGATGGTGAAGAATCTTATAGGTTGCATCCGTATTGTCTACGCCGATCTGATCGCAGAACATTATGGGAATATCGGACCCGATAAGTACCATTGGCTTGTTCAGTGATTCCAGTGCTGAGATATTCTGGTGTTCCAGATCCGATGCCAAAAGGATAAATCCTTCCGACTCCGGGAAATTTGAATCGATATCCTGGGGAAGGTCCTGAAAATAGGTCATGTTGATATTATATCCTGCGCTACGAGCTTCCGTGGATAAGCCTTCTACGAGATCGTCGAAATAGGCAGAGTAGAGTCGGCTGCTTTCCTGCAAGTGGCCGTTTTTCGTGATTTTTAAAAAAGTAATATTTCTTTTAGGCGAATTGATCTTTCCCTTATAGTTCATTTCTTTTGCAATGGCGAGAATTTGTTCCCGCATTTTTTCTCCAACCCCTGGTTTGTTGTTGAGGACAAGGGAAACTGTTGCTGCAGAAACGTTTGCCCGTTCGGCGATATCACTTATTCTGACCTTCATTTGATTAGTATAAACGTCTGGATTATGAGGGTCAATAAAAAATAAATTTATCAACTAAATTATTTAGTAATATAGATGAATAGTATAAATAATAAAAGTAAAAATATTATTAAAAGTTGACAATAATTTTATTGAATTATAGAATATTAGAAAGCCTATTATTAAGGAGAGCGGAGATATGAAAAGACTCATATGGGTAGTATGCATATTGTCTTTGTGGCTGCCCCTTGCCTTTGCCGGCGGTCAGCAGGACCCTTCGAAGCAGAATAAAGGAGACGAAGTTTTCTGGCTCTATGAAACGGCGACTCCGGAAAATGAACAGGCCTTCCGGGACTACTTTGTGAAAGTCGTAAATGAACGATCGGATACCTATCATTTGAACGTACGGTTTGATGCGAATTTTGATCAGAATATTCGAACTTCTATGCTGGCGGGAGCCGGCCCAGATATCGTTCAGACGGCGGGACCGTCGTATGTACAAGAATTTGCCGAAGAAGATTATCTGCTGCCGCTTGATTCCTATGCCGAAAAATACGGCTGGAAAGATCGTTTTTTCCCCATGATGATTGAACTGGGATCCTATAACGGAAAACTTTATGCTTTGCCAAAAACCTATGAGGCAATGGTTTTGTTTTACAATAAAAGCCTCTTTGAGAAAAACGGATGGAAGCTTCCGACCAGTTGGAAAGAGTTTGATGCACTCTGCCGGCAAATCAAACAAAGCGGCACCATTCCCATCGTTTCGGGAAACTCCTCGTGGAAGCCAACCAACGAACACTATGTGACGATTTTTTTCAATCACATTGCAGGCCCGGACAATGTGAAAAAGGCTTTGAAGGGTGAAATACCCTGGACCGATCCTGTTTTTGTGAAAGCCATTACCACATTGAAATACTATTTTCAGAACTATTTCACACCCGATTACTTTTCCTTTGCCGATATTGATGCGCTTAATGTGCTTGCTCAGGGGGAGGCGGCAATGTATCCGTCCGGAACATGGAACTTTCAGAATATCGGTACCTATTTCGAAGAGGCGGGGAACGAATGGGACTGGGCACCATTGCCTTCTGCAGAGGGAGTTGAATTTCCGGTCTATGATCTTGGTATCGGCGCCACATTGTCAATCAATAAGAAATCGGAACATGCCGATGAAGCTGCGGAGATTCTGGATACCTTAAGCAGCGATAAAGGTATTATCGTTGATTTGAATGCCCATTGGCCGGGTGAGTGGAATCTTCCAATCAATACCATTTCCCGCAAGGATTTCGGTGATAAGGTTGACCCTCGCTACGCCAGGAGCATAGAAGAAATTGCGAGAGCGGTCGACCAGGGGGGATACGGTTACACTACCTGGACCTTTTGGCCGCCCAAAACCAATCAGTATCTCTGGGAGAGCATAGAGAAGGTGTGGCTCGATCAGCTTTCCCCGGAAGAGTATCTTGCCGAGCTTGATAGGGTTTTTCAGGAGGAGCTTGCCGAAGGAAAGGTCCCTCCGGTACCTAATTCCAAGTAAAGCTTTTATGCTATGGCAGGCTCCACGGGGCCTGCCATATTGTCAAGACTGAAAGAGAGAGACAGATGAAAACCAAACCGAGCAAGATGACCGATGCATATTTTATACTTCCCGCATTAATTATTAATATTGCCATCATTCTTATTCCTGCATTGCTGACCATCGTTATGTCGTTTACCAAGTGGAATGGCCTTGGTATGCCGGAATTCAACGGATTGGATAATTTTTTTACATTGTTTCAGAATGAAAACTACATAATTGCGATCGTTAATAATCTGAAATGGACAGCATTTTTTCTTACCGTGCCCATCATTCTTTCCCTCTGTATCGCCATGTTGCTTATGCAGCTGAAGTTTCTGAGAGATCCGCTGCAAACTATCTTTTTTATACCCAATGTCATATCTCCTGTGATTATTTGTGCAATTTTCAGCTCGATGATTTTTAATCCCCGGAGCGGTATCCTTGGTTTTATTAATCGGTCGGAATTACTTCCGTTTGTTTTGAAGAATCCGCTGACATCGGTGCGCCATTCTATTTGGGCCGTTGCTTTTGTCGATAATTGGCATTGGTGGGGATTCCTGACGGTTGTCTTTCTTGCGGCGATGCGCCAGATAAACGTAGAACTTTTGGAAGCTGCAGAGATGGACGGGGCTTCGTTTTTGCAAAAGTTCTTTCGCATCGTTATTCCTTCAATAAAATCAAACATTTTCTTTATGCTGCTTATGACGATTATCTGGTCGTTTCTTGCTTTTGACTATGTGTGGATATTAACCCAGGGCGGCCCCGGCAATTCCAGCGAGATGCTCGCCACACTCTCGTATAAATACTCTTTCTACCATCACGATATAGGAAGCGGCGCCGCGACGGCTTTGACAATGAGTCTCCTTGCAGGAGGCGTTATCTACTTCTATGTAAAACATCAAATAGCAGAGGAAGAGCAATGAAATATACGAAAACAGTCCATATCGTTTCGTTACTCGTTTGTCTGGTACTGCTGATTATCACAATTCTGCCACTCGGGCTCATGCTTGTGAACAGCTTTAAATCCAATGTGGCAATAGCAAATAATCCACTCTCCCTGCCGAAGACTATACATGTTACAAATTTTGTCAGGGCCTGGAAATTCGGTCATCTTGGTACGGCCCTGGTTAATAGTGTGTTGATCACAATTTTGACGGTTGTGGTGACGATATTGGTCAGTTGTATGGCTGCTTATGTACTCTCCACAAAACGGATGAAACATTGGAAGGCCATGTCGATCTATTTTCTTGCCTGTAATACGATACCGAAACAGCTTTTTATCATCCCGTTGTTTTTCATCCTTCAAAGGATGGGATTGATTAATAATCGGGTGGCTCTGGCCGTTATCTATTCGGCAATATTTACGCCCTTTGCCATCTTTCTTCTCCGGACATATTTTCTTCAGATAGACAAGGATATCGAGAATTCCGCCAGGGTCGATGGTGCAGGATCCTTACGAATCTTTTTTAGCATCCTCTTACCCTTGATTCAGCCGGGTATTCTTACCGCGGCTCTCATTGTCGGACTGTGGTGCTGGAACGAATTCCTTTTTGCCGTTACCTTTCTGCAAAACGACCTATTTTATACCGTCGCTGTCAGATTCTACAGTTTTACAAGTCGCTATGTTACCGAGTGGGGAACCCTTATGGCATATGCCGTTATGATTACCATACCCATTCTCCTTTTTTTCATCATCCTACAAAAAAGATTCATATCCGGAATGACTGCCGGAGGCGTTAAAGGTTGAAAAACGACTATGCCATCTCAAAGGAGTACAACGATATGATAGATTCACCTGCTTATATTGAAAAAGTTTATTCTGGTGTTCTGGGTAAAATCATAGGGGTATATATGGGCAGACCCGTTGAGGGATGGAGCCACAAGAAGATACAAAAAGAGATTGGTGATATTTGGTATTACGTTCATGATAAGATTGGTGTTCCGTTGATTGTTACCGATGATGACATCTCCGGCACCTTTACCTTTATACGCGCCCTTGAAGATAGCCCTGGCCAGAAGATTCCGGACGGGAAAGATGTTGCCCATGCCTGGCTAAATTACATTATTGAAAACCGAACCATTCTTTGGTGGGGAGGAAAGGGAATCTCTACCGAACATACTGCCTATTTGGCTCTCAAAGAGGGGGTGGAACCCCCCGAAAGTGGTTCAATTGAACGAAACGGAAAGATTGTGGCCGAGCAGATAGGAGCCCAAATTTTTATAGACGGTTGGGCCATGGTGGCTCCCGGCGATCCCGATTTTGCCGTTTCATTGGCATCTGCGGCAGCTCATGTTAGTCATGACAGGGAAGCCGTATACGGTGCAATGGTCATTGCGGCCATGGAAGCATTGGCCTTTGTCTGTGATGGGACCGAGGATATCCTAAAGAAGGCCTTATCATATATTCCCGACGACTCTGTTATCTATTGCATGAATAGCTACCTGATAGAGCTGCATCATCGTGAGCCTGACTGGCGGAAGGCATGGTCGGAATTCAGCTCCATGTATAACTATGAGAAGTATCCGGGGTTTTGCCATATCGTTCCCAACCATGGACTTGTGGTTCTGAGTCTTTTATACGGCGACGATGATTTCCAGAAATCGCAAATGATTGTAAATACCTGTGGTTGGGATACGGACTGCAACGCCGCCAATGTTGGTTGTTTTCTCGGTATTAAAAATGGCCTGGCCGGTATCGATGCCGGAGCCGACTTTAGAACGCCTGTTCGTGATCGCCTTTATCTTGCAACGGCCGACGGGGGACGTGCCATCAGCGATGCGTTAACCGTAGCTTACCAACTGATTAATGCTGCAAGAAAATTAAAAGGACTTCCCGGATTGGCACCCAAACAGGGAGCCCGCTTTCATTTCTCCCAGCCTGGCTCCGTACAAGGTTTTCATTACGAAGATCCCTCCGGTGAAGCACCCCAGCCCTTGCTGGACAACTATGTCGATACAAGCGTCTCAGAAGAACATCTTTTACGATGTACGTACAGGAATTTGAGCCGAGGCCAGCATCTTCGCTTGAAAACCGCTACCTTCATTCCTCCGGAAGCGAGGGAAATGCCCGGCTATGAGTTTATTGCCTCCCCTACGCTGTATTCGGGGCAGACAATAACCGCACGGTGTTATGTTAAAGATACCACGGGATATATCGAAGCTGCCTTATTTACTCAGGTAAATGGTGATGATGATAACCTGTTGACCCGTCACGGCAAAAAGATGGCTCTGGAGCCAGGCAGATGGTACACTCTTTCCTTTACCGTAAACGAAACCGGGGGACAGCCCATTACCTTCGTCGGCATCGAGCTTATTTCTCCATGCGGAGGAAGTCACGGTACGCTCTATTTGGATTACCTTACCTGGGATGATTGTGTCACCTATGAGATGCTCCCCCTTCAAAAGCCCAAAGGAAAGGTCTGGATGCGAGCCTGGGTCGACTCCGTAGATATGGCCGATTTTCACTGGAATCCCGGGGTACGGATCAGCAAGGACCCCGGACTGGGTCTCCTCTATCAGGGCACGGAAACATGGCATAACTACCACATAAAGGCAACAATTCTTCCCCATCTTTTTCGAAAAGGGGGAATCGCATGTGCCATCAGGGGCTTACGGAATTATCTCATGGTCTATCTTGACCATGAAAAGCAAGCAAAGCTTGCGATGAATGTCGATGGAGATATCGATATTCTTGCATCTGCTCCCTTTGATTTTCAGTGGGAAAAACATGTAGACATTGAAGTAAACATGAGGAATGGGATTATCGAAGCAACGTTTGATGGAAGTACCATGCTGAAAGCAGAGTGTGATGAAAGACTGTTGTACGGTGCTGCAGGTTTTCTCGTAGAATCGGGGAGTCTGTCGTGTTTACAGATGACGATAGAATCGTGATCTGAATAGAGTGTTCCGAATCCTGGTGATAATATGCTTTTTTCGTGGCAGCTTTCTTGCATGGCATTGCCTACGCCTTTTTCATCGTATGATTTTTAATTGACTGTATGAGGAAGATTTGGGCTCTATCAATCACCACTATTCGGAGCAGTAGAATAGTTTTACAATAGCAACATGAGTGATTCAATGATCGATGCCATGAACCGGATGCAGGAGATACGAAAGCGTATTGAGGAAATTCAGCAGCTTGGGAAGGGGCAGAACCTTTCAGCAGCTTCTTCCGCATCGGAATCGAAAACCGAACCTGCAAAAGGCGATCCTCAGAGCAATGAGGCCTTCTCTCTTGCTCTTGAGCAGGCGATCGGGTCACTCATATCGTCCGGCGATGTGAGTGGCCTCGGCTCAGGTGGCGTCCTTTCGTCTTCAGATGTAGGGAATGTGACGAATTTAATTCAGAAGCTTGGTGGGACACAAGCAGATATAGATCCTGCGCTTGTTGCCAAGGCCATTGAACAGTATAAGAGTCGATAGTGTCCGGAATCCTGGTGGTCTGCGAGCCTCTTTGACGGAAATACTTGCTTTTATGCCAGTGCGTGCTTTTTCCCACAGTTTTGCTTTCAATTGGTTGCGGAAAATGGAATTATGTTCCTTCAACCACCAGGATTCCGAACAGTAGACAATGATTATTGCAATTGTGCCCGTTTTCTATTGATCCATGCATCCCAACCTTTACCGGAAAGGTGTTGTGCCACCCCGTCAAGCACATCCAGCTGCGTTACCGATGGGTCTGCAACAAGCTCATATCCATTATTTTTGTCTCCACTCTCAAGTTTGCATGCACCCCAATAGTACATTCCGCCCCGTTCGACCTTTATCGTATTTTCACGATCGGGTAAACCGCTATAGAGCAAAAACTCGGTATTTCCCGTCATGACATCAAGTTCGATGAGGTAGTAGTCCCCCGGTTTTTCGACCGGACACGCAAAGGTTGAAGTTGAACGGTCCCAATAGATCCACGCTCCTTCCTCCATGAGAGCCTTTGCTGCAGCCTTCTTTTCTTTTTTTGACATGTTTAGCAGATCATCGGCTGTATTCCAGCCCATTTTGTTTGCCAGCTCCCAGGGCGCAAAAAAGAACACTACGGAGCTATACTTCAAATGCTCTTTATTCAAGTACCCGTAGATAAGACTGCTGGCTTCACTTTGGGGGGCTGTATTCACTCCCATCGTGGCACATCCCGAAAGCAAAGCGACCGTAAGTCCGACAAGGATCGGGGTACAGATACGTAAGTGCTTCATTTCTTCTCCTTAACCTTATTATATTTTTTGGAGGAGAGACTTCGATTCGGGAGAATCCTGTTCAACGATATGCGAAAAGGCATTGTCTCCGTTGTCAGTCGAAGTCATTCCTCCAGAAACGCCTATGCTTTTTGTATTGGTCTTATTTTACCAATTACCGCTACTTCGTTCAATAGGTACATATAAATAGTCGAAATCCACAAAAAAACACCCGACCGGAAAGGTCGGGTGTAGTAATCACATCTTTTCGTATGTACGAAAAACGCTTTTTAGAAATCCCTGTCGGCAAGATACTTCAGTTCCCGGTACTTCCGGTCTACATCGTACTTTACCTTCTCAAGCAGAGCAGCAGCCCTTTCGGGATTTGCAGCCTTAAGGGATTTGTAACGTACCTCGTTGTACATGTAGTCTGCAGGATCGATCGTCGGCTCCTTGCTGTCGAGGTTGAAGGGGTTCTTTCCCTCGGTGGTAAGGTCGGGATTAAATCTCCACAAAGGCCACATACCGCTGTTGACAGCCAGCTTCTGCTGGTCCATACCCTTGGTCATGTTGATACCGTGGTTGATACAGTGGCTGTAAGCGATGATCAGAGAAGGACCGTCGTAAGCCTCGGCTTCTCGGATTGCTTTGATCGTCTGCATTCGGTTATACCCCATGGCAACACGAGCGACATAGACATAGCCGTAGCTCATGGCCATCATGCCGAGGTCTTTTTTAGAGGTCGATTTTCCGCTTGCGGCAAACTTGGCAATGGCTCCTACCGGAGTGGATTTTGACATCTGGCCTCCGGTATTGGAGTAAACCTCGGTGTCCATACAAAGCACGTTGATATTTCTTCCACTGGCCAGAACATGATCGAGACCGCCGTAACCGATGTCATAGGCCCATCCGTCACCACCGAAGACCCATACCGATCGTTTGATCAGATAGTCGGCGACGCTGGCGAGCTCTGTTGCATCGTAGTTGTCGGAAGCCTTGCACTGGGCGACCAGCTTGTCTTTCCATTCCCTCTGGCGATCAATCTCTTCATCGGTTTTCTGGGGGTTGGATTTGATGTTTTCAAGAAGACTCTTGTCGATACCTGAAGGGGTATTGGCAAGCAGCCGATCAACCAGCTCCATGGCGTAGTTACCCATTCTGTCGCTGGTAAGGCGCATGCCGTAACCAAACTCTGCCGCATCTTCAAAGAGACTGTTTGACCATGTCGGCCCTCTTCCGTCGTCTCTGGTGGTATAGGGCGTGGTGGGGAGGTTTCCGCCGTAGATGGAGGAACATCCCGTGGCGTTTGCAATAACAGCCCTGTCGCCGAAGAACTGACTGACCAGCTTGACGTAGGGGGTTTCACCACAACCTGCACAGGCTCCGCTGAACTCAAACAGCGGCTGGAGCAGCTGGCTGCCCTTGGTGCTGTTGAGGTTGAGTTTGCTTCGATCGTAGTTGGGGATTGAGAGGAAGTATTCCCAGTTTTCTTTTTCCTGTTCCCTCAGAGGCAGCTGGTGCTCCATGGAAAGGGCTTTCTTATCGAACTTCTTGTTCACAGGACAGATGTTCCAACAGGCGCCGCAACCGGTACAATCTTCCGGTGCCACCTCGATGGTGAATTTCTGGCCGGCAAACTCTTTGCCTTTTGCATCGGTGCTCTTGAAGGTCTTGGGTGCCTTGTCCAACAGGCCGGCATCGTACACCTTCATTCTGATAACACCGTGGGGGCAAACCGCCGAACAGTCTGCACACTGGATACAGACCTCAGGGTCCCATACGGGGATCTTTTCGGCGATGTTTCGCTTCTCGTATTTGGTGGTGCCGGTGGGGTAGGTCCCGTCGATCGGCAGCTGGCTTGTTTTCAGCTTTTCACCGCGGCTGGCCATAAGTTCGCCAGTAACGGTTTTAACAAATTCGGGGGCATCATCGGGAATAAGCTTAATCATGTGCTTATTGCCCTTGACCTCTTTGGGATAGCTGACCTCTTCAATTGCATCACGTGCCATATCGATGGTCTTGATGTTCTTGTCTACGACATCCTGTCCCTTTTTCATATAGGTCTTGGTGATGTACTTCTTGATAAGTTCGATTGCCTGGTCCTCGGGAAGGATACCGGAGATTTTGAAGAAAGCGGTCTGCATGATGACGTTGATTCTGCTTCCCATTCCCGCTTTTTCGGCAATGGAAACAGCGTCAATGACATAAAAGCGAAGCTTCTTGTCGATAATCTGCTGCTGCACCTCGACGGGGAGATTTTCCCACACTTCATCCTTATTGTAGGGGCTGGCAAGGAGGAACACTCCGCCTTCTTCCGCATTCTTTAGGATGTCGAATCGTTCAAGGAAGGTGAACTTGTGACAAGCGAGGAAGTTTGCCCGCTGAATATTGTAGGTGCTCTTGATCAGCTCTTTTCCGAAGCGGAGATGGCTGACGGTGGTTGCACCTGCTTTCTTCGAATCGTAGACGAAGTAGCCCTGAGCATAGTTGTCGGTGGCTTCTCCGATGATCTTGATGCTGTTCTTGTTTGCACCTACGGTACCGTCGGAACCGAGGCCGTAGAACATAGCCCGGTGTACCTTACCGTTGGACGTGCTGAAGCTCTCATCCCAGTCGAGACTGGTGTAGGCCAAATCATCGTAGATACCCACGGTGAAATGGTTTTTCGGCTGATCGGCGGCAAGGTTGTCGAAAACAGCCTTTGCCATGCCCGGGGTGAATTCGTTGGAACCGAGTCCGTAACGTCCACCCACGGTTTTGGGCCAGCTTGCAAACTGGCTTTTTCCAGCCTCCATAATCTCACCGATGGCGGTGCGAACATCTTCGTAAAGGGGTTCACCGAGGCTTCCCGGCTCTTTTGTTCTGTCGAGGACCGCGATCTTTTTTACGGTTTTAGGCAGAGCTTCGACAAAATGCTTTGCGCTGAAGGGGCGGAAGAGGTGAACCTTTACCAATCCGATCTTCTCACCCTTTGCCTGGAGCACATTCATGGTCTCTTCCATGGTGTCGGCACCGCTTCCCATCATCACGACAACGCGTTCGGCATCTGCTGCACCGACGTAGTCGAAAAGGTGGTACTGGCGTCCGGTCAGTTTGGCAAACCTATCCATAGCCTTCTGGACAATATCGGGGGTCGCTTCGTAGAACTTGTTGACCGTTTCCCGGGCTGCAAAGAAGACATCGGGGTTTTGGCTGGTTCCCCGAACGACAGGCTTTTCAGGGTTCATTCCTCTGGATCGATGGGCGCGAACATATTCATCGTTGATCATTTCACGCATCACATCATAGGAAATCTCTTCCACCTTCTGGATTTCATGGCTGGTCCGGAATCCGTCAAAGAAGTGGATAAAGGGAATCCGTGACTCAAGGGTCGCCGCCTGGGCGATGAGGGCGTTATCCATGGTTTCCTGAACGTTGTTACTGGCGAGCATGGCAAAACCGGTGGAGCGGGCGGCCATCACATCGGAATGATCACCGAAGATGGAAAGCGCCTGGGCCGCAACTGCTCGTGCCGCGATGTGAAACACTGTGGATGTCAGCTCTCCGGCAATCTTAAACATGTTGGGGATCATCAACAGCAAGCCCTGGCTCGCGGTAAAGGTTGTTGTAAGCGCGCCGGTGGTAAGAGCGCCGTGCACAGAACCGGAAGCTCCAGCTTCCGACTGAAGCTCAACTACGTCGGGGACCGTTCCCCAAATGTTTTTTCTGCCCTGGGCGCTGTACACATCGGCCAGCTCTCCCATGGGAGAAGACGGAGTAATCGGATAAATTGCGATTACCTCGTTTGTGGCATGGGCCACATGGGCGACGGCCGTATTGCCGTCGATCGTAACCATCTTTTTCTCAGACATTTCAGAGTCCTTTATTTAGGGGTTTTACTTGCTATTAGTATACCCTATATAAAATGACGGGACAAGGAGCATGAGGCGATTCGATATGAAAAGATCGTTTTTACCCTCCGACAGGTGCTTCGACTTCAGGAAGAAGGTGTCTCGTACAACAGACGCAAATATTCAGGTGCGGCAAAGCCTTGTAAAAGCCTGCGATGGACAGGATCCTCTCTCGGTGGTATCTTGTTACTTCGTGTCTCCCCTATTTGGAGAGAGGGACCTTTCATAAGCTGCTCAATCAGCTCCTTGGCGCGACTGGCGAAGTGTTCATTGCCGAAGTGTTTTCGTATGGTTTCCGTAGGAGGTGTCGGGTGTTGTCCGGTCAAAAGTGCCGCCTGAGAAAGCATATCGGCATTCAACGATCGAAGCTCCCGGAGAAGTCCCCGATCATCCATGCATCGTAAGAATCCCGCCTGAGATCCGGCATCAAGATATGAAAAATCGATTAGTTCGCTGTTAAGCATCTTCTGAATACGTTCCTGAAGGAGTGAGCGGACTTCCTCATGCAGGTAGGCAGAAAGCTCATTCATCCGCCGATTGTAGCGTTCTGAAAGCTCCTTTCTTTTCTCGTGCCTTACCGGTATCCAGAGTGTGGAATAAAGATAGTGGGGATAGCCTTCAAAAAGGGGTTCGATTCCTCCGAGGATATCCAATCGTCGTGCAAACAAGGGGACACCCCACCGCAGGGCATCCACAAAAAAGTAACCGAAACCTTCCTGTACGGAAGAAGAGACCACGAGATCGCAGGACCGGGCAAGCTCTTCAAACCCAATGCCGGCTGCATCGATCCCCGCCCCAAGGCCGAAGGCCCCCGTTATCGTACCGTCGGCAAAGAGCGATCGAACAAGGTGCGAATACTCCTGTTCCGCTTCGCTGGTCCCGGGCAGGGTAACAAGAAGATTAGCACCTCCCTCGACAAGTCGGGCAAGGAGAGCAGCCTCCAGCACGTTTTTTCGCCGGATCGTCCTAACGGGGTAAAGGAAAAAGGGAGCGGAGTGGTCGATCTTTCCTGCTGTTTCCGGCAATCCTGCGGCAACACGCTTTCTAATCCTTTCCCGATCAACGTCAAGGGAATCGGCATGACCGTCCGACACCGGATTATTCAGCAAGGCGACCCTCTCGGAAGAGATCCCGCACGATATGAGCAGCTTGCGATCCCGCTCGTTGATGGTCAGGTACAGAACATTCGGCAAGTCCGGGTAGATTGCATCGTTCATGGTGGCGTACAACTCGTCAAGGTTGTTATGCCTGCCGCATTCGGGAAAGTCGTGAATCTGGAGCATGACCGGCCGATCGGGATGTCGGCGGGCATAATCCAGGACCCCCTGAGTAAAATAACCGTTTTTGCCAAGTTGATAGTTATGAACCCACAGCAGATGGTCCGACAGATGCTCTTCAAGGAGTCGGCAGATGGCCTCTGACGAAAGCCCGTTGGTACCCACTATATCGGAATGATAATCGAAAAGCGGAAGGTGCATGGTCCTGAGATCGATGGCATCCAGATTATCGCCGCTTCCCGAAACAAGTTGTATCGATTCAATAGCCAGACACTGGTCAAGCAATGCCTTTGCCCCGGAGATGGCGACCTTTGTCACACCTCCGGGTCTGAAATGGTGATGTACAATGGCAATCTTCATGAAACAGAAGTGTAGCGTATCCCTGGCGTCGATGCTACCGCTTGCTGCTTTTTATTATCGTCAGCCGCTCTATAATGCATAGAGTTTAAAGGTCACCGTTGTTCCTATACCTATGTGGCTTTCAATGTCCACAAAGCAAGAGTCATCGTAGAAAAATTTTATACGTTTGATGACGTTTGTCAGACCGATGTGAGGATATGCGGCGTTTGGTTTGTCTCTTTTTATCTCCCGTAGCAATCGATTCGGTATACCTGTACCATTGTCTTTAATGGTGATAAATAGATAACCATCATGCATTTCTGTTTGGATATCTATCGTACACGCTTCTTCCTTGTCGGAAAAACCGTGAATAATCGAATTCTCGACAATAGGCTGCAATAAAAGTGGAGGCATTCTACATGAAAGGCTTTTCTGGTCCGCATTGATAAGGAGCTGGAATTTGTTCGGAAATCTGAAATTTTGCATATCAACATAGCATTGGATAATTTCCAAATGGTCCTTCAAAGGTCGTAACTCTTCAGAGAAATCGAAAGAATTTCGTAGGAGCCTACTAAGCGTTATAATGGCTGTCTTAACTTCTTCGGGAGAACTGTAGGATACCATCCCCTTTATTGTCGCCAGCATATTGTAGAGAAAGTGCGGTTTGATTTGTGCTTGCAGAAAGGCTATCTGGGCTTGATGCAGTAATCGTTCATTTTCCATGTTTCCATCCTGAAGCCGCTTGAGTTGTCTTACGAATTTATTAAATTCATCCTGAAGTTCATGAAGGTCGTCTCTCTTTTTGAGGTCGATTTGCGCTTCAAGATTACCTTCTCCCACAATTTTCATTGTCGTTATAAGCTTGTTGATTGGTTTTCTTAAACCGGAAGAAATAATCAAAGCCGTTATCATGCTGATAATAATACTGACAATAACAAGCCATGAAATTTTTTCTCGGAATTTTTCTTTCACTTCCAGTAAGAAGCTGTTTTGTACTTCGTAGTTCAGGATAAAGGAATTTTCGAGTATAGAATGAGAAAAGCTATAGGTAAAATCATTTTGATCAACGGGTATATATTTTTTGCCTTCATCATATCTTACTCCACTGTAGATAATGAAATTTTTCTTGTTTGTTATGTTTATACTTGATTGAACACTTTTCCCTTGTTCGATGAGGCTTTGTAGTTTATTGCGATATACATCAATGATGATATAGCCGATGACTTGGTGCACAGTATTAAAGACTTTGACGGCAACTGAGAGACAGATTGTATCACCGGATAAGCCTCTGTAAATCGAACTGAAAAAGAGATGGTCATTAAGGCTTGTCGATAGATTGTAAAGAATTCCCCAATTCTTATACAGATAAAGATTGGGGATGTAACCTGTCGAAATGTTATTTTCTGCAGAACGACTAATAAAATGGAGCTCCTCTGCTCCTTTTTTATAAAGCAGATACTGCTGGAGAACTTCGCTTGTGAATATACCGTGTTTGCTTTCTCTCGGTTCTCCAAAAAAAGTTTTAACTTCTTCACTGGCCGCAAAATCATAGGCAAGATGCAGATATTCATTCATCATCGATTCAATTCGTTTAGCTATCTGGATGCTTCGCACTCTTTCTTCTTCACGAATAAAATTTCTCGATAGCGATGTATAGATATCATCGAAGACAATTGAAAAGAGTAACACCAACGAGACGGAGATAATGAAGTATATCAGTGAAAGCTTTAAAAAGTACCGCTTTGTATAAACAAGGCGGCGTATACGTAATAGTTTTATATCTACCTCCAAATAGTATGGACCTACGTTTACGAGTTCACAAAAAAATTCTTTTCATGTTTAAATTGAATTGGTGTCATACCTGTAATGCTTTTAAAGACTACAGAGTAATATTTGTAATCGCTATACCCTACTAATTCCGCAATATCTTCAATGGTTTTATCAGTAGCTTTTAGATACTGTTGGCTAATGCGTATTCGGTACAGATTGACAAATTGCGTAAAACGCATCTTCAGTTTGCAAACAAATAGTTTACTCAAATAACTTTGACTGATACCTAAATACTCAGCCACTTCATGAAGGCTTATTGGATTTTGGTAATGGTTTTCAACATATTCGTAGGCTTTTTTTATAAATCGATTACAATTAGATTGTAACTGAAGTTTTCTATTTGGAGATTCGTGAAAATCGAATTGCTTGAACCTTCCTATGATTTTTATAAGTGCGCTTTGTAGTTCTTCAGGAATGATAGGCTTTAAGAGGTAGTCCGATACCCCATATTTTATTGCTGTGAGCGCAAAAGAGAAATCACTGAATCCGGAAATGAGAATAAACTCAATATGCCGTTCGATATCGCTGAGTTCTTTTATGAGCTGTAATCCGTCTATAATCGGCATCTTGATATCGGTAATGAGAATGTGTGCATTATGTTTAATAAAGAGATCTTTTGCATCAGATCCGTTTTTTGCTAAGCCGACGATTGAGCAGCCATATGCTCCCCAATCGATGATATGCTCGAATTCTCGCAGAATATAGTATTCATCGTCGGCAATCACTACTTTGAACATGTGGAAACCTATTTACACTCCTTCCGTCTCTGCAAATCGATATCCGTGACGTTTGATTAAATCGATAAAATCACTTTCCAGATGCATACAAACGATACGGTTCCTTACTGCTCTCGGAAATATAGCGTTCAACCTTTCAAGTGTTCCATGCGAGGGGTTGTCTCCATAGGCTTCGGTAACATCTTGATAGATTGTGCCAACCGTCCCGGAAAAAAACTTTTCTACCACGGTATCTGGTATTGTAGCAGCGTCTCCGCTGAAATACATAGTCTCATCTCCGGCATGTATGATGTAGCCATAGCTATCTATATGAGGCGAGTGCACTACTTTCTGGGGAAAGGCTTGTATGGGATTGGGTTCGGTAAGCGAGGGTATCAGGTCGTACTCATCACTCGGAATACCGGTCAATGTCAAAAGGCTGCGAACAGTGTGCTGGGGAAAGATCAGAAGCGGCTTCATACGCAGTTTGTTATAAGCATATGAAATGAGCATAGGCAGGCTACCGATGTGATCAGCATGAAGATGCGTAATGATAATAATCAGCTTTTTTGCTTCAAGAAACGGTTGTAGATCGATAATCCGGGAGAATGTGGTAAAACCGCAATCCAAGAGATAAAAGGTGTCATGGTGTAGAAAATATGCGTTTGTATTCCCCCATTTGGGGTTGTATCCGCTACCGTAACCGAAAAACTTTAATTCCATAGGTCCCTTCTATTTAATTCCAGAGCTTACAAAGCTATTGATAAACTGCTTTTGAAAAAATAAAAATGCCGTAAGCAACGGAAAGATGATAATGAATGTTGCTGCACAGACATTCGACCACTGCATTACCGCCTCTTTTGATTTTGCAAAAATAGCCAGCCCTACAGTGAGTGGTCTGTTGTTGACGGAATTTGTTACGATCACCGGCCAAAGATAGTTATTCCAGTGGTAGCTGATAGAGACAAGGCCGAAAGAGACGTAGGCTGGTTTTGCGCATGGTACATACACCTTCCAGATAGTCTGCATGAGATTACATCCATCGATTTTTGAAGCATCGGACAGAGCGATTGGTATGGTTTTGAAGCTTTGACGAAGAAGCAGTATGCCGAAGGCGCTGCAGTAAAAAGGAATCATGATAGCCAGCTTTGTATCGATGAGTCCCAATGAAGATATTGTTGAATAGTTCGGCATGATAAGTACATCATTTGGAATGATGATCTGTACAAAGATAAGAAAAAAGACAAGTTTTTCAAACCTGAAATTCATGACACTGAGGGCAAAGGCTGCAAGGGTCACCGTTATACACTGCACGCAAAAAATACCTGCAACAATCATAATGGTATTTGCATAATATCTGCCGAAAGGTGCAGCAGATAGAATGTAGATAATATTCTGCAATGAAAAGGGAGTTTTGGGGATGATGGACATATAATATGATGGTTCGGTAAAGGTGGTAACGATTAGCCAGATCAGGGGAATAAGCCATAAGAGTGCGAATGCCGATGCCAATATGAAAAATACTATACGTTTAAGCTGCATGGAAGGACTCTCCTTAATTGTAGTGTATCCGGCTGTCCGCAGTGAAAAATTGAAGTGATGCTGCAATAAGCATGATGATCAATAGTATGACCGTAAGTGTTGATGCAATTCCTTGATTGAAGTAGGTAAAGCCGTTTTGATAAATGAAATACAGAAGAGTCGTACTGGAGTTGTTGGGCATTCCTTCTGTCATCATCGCAATATGGTCAACAAGTTTAAAAGAGTCTGTGAGCGCTATTGTTGATACGAAAATTGTTGTTGGCATGAGTAGTGGAAACGTCAATTTCCAGAATATAGTGAACTTTCGTGCTCCATCTATTCTTGCCGCCTCGTACATCTCCGTTGAGATATTCTGTAAACCGGACAAGAAGAAGATCATGAGAAATCCAGCTTCTTTCCAATTGTAGACGACAGAGAGTGCGGGAAGAACGGTATCCGACCTCTGTAAGAAAATTTGTCCGGGGAGTCCGAATGATTTGAGTAACTGATCGAGAAGACCGGCATCCGGCATGTAAATAAACATCCAGATACTAGCAACGGCAATCATGGGCATAACCACAGGAGAAAAAAAGGAAACACGAAAGAGACCTGTTAATTTGTGCCGCATATTTAATAAGAGAGCGAGAGCCAGACCCAGCACCATGCTTGGGATAACAGTCAGTAATGAAAAGAGCACGGTGTTTCCCATCACCTTCCAAAACAGAGGATCGGAAAACAAATATGTATAGTTGTCCAAACCAATGAAAATAGGTTTCTTCATGCCTAATTGAAGGTCCATCAGGCTAAGATAAAAGCTTTTTACAATAGGAATAAGTGTAAACATCGTGAGGAAGATTAAAGAGGGCGCAAGTAACAAACATGCTATCCCGTCGCGTTTCCAACTTTGTTTCCTTTTTTTTGTTTGTTGTGATGTGAGGGCTCTATTTTTCACCAGTCGGTCCTTTTTCGGAAAGCTATAAACAGAAAATACGGCCATATCCATACAGCCGTATTTTTCAAAATAAAGAATTTCTACTGGAATCGCTTTAGCACTTGACTAGCTTCTGCCTGGGCTTTATCCAGGGCCTCTTTGGCCGTAAGATCACCAATGATCGCGGCTTGATAATTGTCGTTGAAGATTCTCCAGATTCTTGCAGAGTCGTATGTTGTCAACTCCGGCTTTGCATATTTGAGCTGCTCTTTCGCTACTTCCGCCTGAGGAAGCTCGCCGTAGTAATTTTTCATGATGGAGGTTTCAAAGGATGATGCCCGTGGTGCTACGTAACCGGTATCGATGTTCCACTGCGCCAGTCGTTCAGGAGAGGTTGCAAAACGAATGAATTTCCATGCAGCTTCCTGACGTTCTCTCGAAATCCCTTTGGTGATGTAGAAATTTCCACCACCGGTTGGAGCCCCATAGCGTTTGTTCCCCGGCATGAAACCTGTTCCGAAATCAAAGGTTGCATTCTTTGAAATGTTCGCCAAGTTCCCCGTTGTATGGTAAATAATTCCATATTTGCCTTCAATAAAGGCCCCCGGCAGGTCAGTCCATTGTACGATTCCTTTGGGCATCACTTCATACTTTTGCTGAAGATCAATTTGAAACTGTAACGCTTCAATATTTTCAGGAGTATTGAAAAAAACCTTCTTTCCATCGTCTGACATAAGGTTTTCGCCGTTTTTACTGTTTTCCAGGCAGAATCCACCGAATTGCCATTGTGCCGACCCCGACTGCTGGGCAAGCCCAACCCCCCAGCGAATGACATTTCCTGCAGCATCTTTCTTTACGAGCTTTTGAGAATATGCAACAAGTTCGTCCCAGTTTTTGGGTGGTGTTTCCGGGTCAAGTCCGGCCTCCTTAAAGGCGTCCTTGTTGTAATAGATAATTTGTGTACTTCTTTGAAACGGAATGCTCCAGATTTTCCCATCCACAAATGAGTCTTCCATAAATCCCGGTAAAAAATCATTTATGTACTCATCTCCACCGTCCATGGCAATAAGATCATCGAGGGGGATAATGGAATCGGAGGAAACTAAAGAAAAGCGCTGTGTTGCCAAGCTCAAGAATAAATCCGGAGGAGTGTTTCCCTGAATTGCCGTCTGGATTTTTACGACAGTATCGTCGTAATTCCCCGTATATATTGGTTCGACAACGATGGTGGGGTTGACACTATGAAAATCAGATGCCAACTTTTCAATAAGCTTTGTTAGCGGTCCTCCAACCTGCACCGGGTAAAACATTTGCAGGACAATGACGTCTTCTTCGCCATTTGAGGATTTTGCCGTTCCCGAATTCTCTTGGTCCCCTCCTGCCCAAATCATGCCGGCCGAAGCGATCAGCACAATAAAGGCAGCAAGTATGTTTCTTGTTGAACGTTTCATAAACACTCCTTCCTAATTGTTATTTCTTTGATGGTAAGCGAGCTTTTTTCAGCGCACAACTTAGATAACTGGCAAGAATATCTAAAAAACAGCACAGCTCTATATCGAATTCTTCTCGCTGCATAATCGGAAAACGGAGGGACGTATGATACTATCGGTATTTCCTGAGAGGGGCATATTGTTGTGTTCTTCAATTATCGGGTCTGCTGCATGCGCCGTTTGAGCACTGGATTGATCAACGCCGGTATTGCGGCAATGAGGCTTATCGGAATAATCGATAGGAGCATAACAATTTCATATACAAGCGTGCTATTAGCATATTTCTTGCCTCGGAGCCGCGAAATGAAAGCACTCAGTGGCAGTCCGCAGATATTGCTGTACATCATCACAGTGATTGCAGAAAGAATCATAGTGCTTTTCTTTTTTCCATAGCTACGGAGAAGCACCTGAGAAGCCTCGAAATTAGGCTTCCCCAAACTATCGGCATAGTGTTGGGCACAGAAAATTGTCTTGCTTTCGCTTTCGGAGACAAATTCATTGCCGGCAGAGAGCATCGCATGAATTTCCTGCTTCGACATTCCCTGTTCCAGCGCCATTTTCGTATGTGCATAGGAACAAATTGCACAACCATTCACTTCGGTAACCGCCAGCATAGGCCGCTTCCGAAGATCGTTGGAAATAATCTGGGCTTTCTTGTTGCGGATGAGATAAAACACGGTCGGATAGAGTTTTATACTCGACGAAAAAAGTTCGCTGATACCATAGCGGTGCCGAAATAACCGTTTGTGGGATTCGGCTTTCATCTGCTTCATTTTTATTTCCTACTGTTCCGAATCCTGGTGGCTGGAGGGCCGTAATTCCTTTTCCTGCAGCCAACTAAAAGCTGTACTATGAAAAAAACAAGCGCCGGTATGAAAATAAGTATTTCACCGGTAAAACGGCATGCACACCACCAGGATTCCAATCTCTACAAAAGGTTTAGCATTTGATCGGACTAATGTCGAGATGTTAAACAAAAGCAAAGAGCTGCACCCGGAGGAGGCTCTCAAATCCTGACCTCCGAGCACTATACGGCGACTTAAAATTCTGCGGCAAAATCTTGACAAACTTTATCAATGACAGGAGGAAAAAGATCCAACAATGCCTGAGGGTTATAAACGCCGGCGACAACAGCAGTCGATTTCTTACTCTGTTCGTAAAAAGATTTTGCGAAGAGCATTTTTCCTGCCTTGTCGGTGATTGTAATATTCATTCTCACACCTGCACCTAATGTTCCGTTTTTTTCAATACCGGTGAGCACAAGCTTACTAAAGGTAAAGTTGACATAGACCAGTCCGTTTGCCCCTGTTTCTTTGCTCAACTGTGCGGCAAATGATGCATCGTTATGGGTAAGAATTTTATAGCCATCGGCTTTGATAAATTCTCCTTCGTTTTCAAGCTGGCTTTCGGACTTTGACACATATACCGAGGATTCGACAATCGATTCCTTTTCAACAAGCTTTACCGGTGCCGTTGAGAAGGCGGTTAAGAGACTTTTCTCCGCATCATTTACCAAGATGTCGGCTCTGGAAAGCAGTGTGCTTACCGTTTCGTTTTTCGCTTTGTTTATGGTTTTGCTAAGAAAATTGTCCAGAAGGCCAGAATTGCTTTTCTCTTCGCGGTACCAGCCGATCTCACTGTTTGAGTAAACAGTTATGACTGCAAGCGGGGAAACAGCCGCCGGGTCTTTGATGGTGCTGAGCGACGAACAACTCGAAAACAGGATTGCGGCTAAAAGGGCAAAAAACAGATTCCTTTTCATTTTAATCTCCATTTTGTATGATATTGAGCGATAATATACTTTTTTATTTTGGTATGGCAATACCAAAATAAAGGCCATGCTGTGGGTAAAAAGCAAGAATTTTACCGACAGAGGGGCATGTGCATCACCAGGATTCGGAACACTACACTTTTTGTGCAAGATGATGTACAAACAATTTGAGAGGTCATGTCATGATACGCAAAATTGAAGCCAAGGATCGAGATACATATATTGTCATGTCGAGGCAGTTCTACCGCTCCGATGCCGTGTTGCATGACATCCCCGATGCACATTTCCACAAGACGTTTGATGTGATCATTGGTGGGAGCCCCTATGCTGATGCCTATATCTTTGAGGTGGAACAGCAGGTTGTAGGTTATGCCTTACTCTCCTTTACCTATTCCAACGAGGCCGGCGGCCTTGTTCTCCTGATCGAAGAGGTCTACATCCTTCCGGAGTATCAAAAGCAGGGTTTGGGAAAGGAGTTCCTGGCTTTTGTCGAGGCGCATTACCGCGGCGATGTGGCCTTGATCCGTCTGGAGGTGGAAAAGTCGAACAGGGTTGCCTTGCAGCTCTACAAGAAGGTTGGTTTTACAAAAGTCGACTATATTCAATTATACAAGAAAACCGCCAAGATAAAGCCTCATCGCGAGTAGTGCCTCTTTTTCTATTCTATCAGTGTTCTGAATCCTGGTGGTCCTGTCACCCCTGCTGCCGCTGTAACGTGACATCGAACATATATCGGTCGCCACGATACCAGCTTCTGCTGTATTCGAAAGGAATGTTTTCTTTAAGATACGAGGTCCTATCGATGAATAGGATCGGGGCCTTTTTTTCAATTGCCAGAAGAGCCGCGGTCTCGGCATCAGCGGCCGTTGCTTCCAGGTGTTCCACTGCCGTTTCTATGATTTTCTTGTACGTAGTGGTAAAGAGTGTGTAAAGCGACTCTTTTTCGAAATCATGGTTAAGAAGATCGGGGCAGCATTCGGTGGGGACATAGCTTTCGTGGATGACAATGGGTTCGTTGTTTGCAAAACGAAGGCGTTTGAGCCAGAAAACCATTGTCCCTTGTTCCAGTTCCAGTGCCGAAGCGACAAAATCGGGAGCGGTTATTTGTCTGGATTCCAGAATCCGGGAAAAGACGGTAAAACCTTTTGCCTCCATGTCCGATTTGAACCCGTGGAATTTTTCCTGGGTATTTTCTATTCTCGGTTTCTGCACATAGGTGCCGTAGCCTTGCTTGCGTACCAGATATCCTTCGTTCACCAACTCGGTGACGGCATTGCGTGCCGTCATGCGGCTTACTCCGAATTTATCCTTGAGTTGGGGTTCCGAAAGAATTTTATCACCAGGTTTCAGTCTTCCGCTTGAGATCTCCGCCAATATGCTTTCCTTAATTTGGTAGTACACCGGTACATGACTTGTTCGATCAATTTTCACTGCATCACCTCAGTGCTCATTTTATCGTCTCCTCCTCTTGTTGACAATAAAATTTCCTCAGGTTACTATAGTTGTCTATACAATTTGTCTGCTCGATTTCGGAGCACGTGGCAACAGGGTACTATCCTATGGGAATAAAAGAATACGATACAAAAGATGGAACGAAATACTCTGATCGAAGGCTCTTCGCCGTTGACAGCAATTTTGGTGAGGCTGACGCTATGCAGCTTCCCGAGCGCAGAGAAAATTTGAAGGATAATCCCTTTACCCTCCATATTGTTCATATTAATGACTTTCACTGTTCTGTTTACGATTTTTCCTGTGATGATAGCGGCAGACCTGTATTTTCAAAGATAGCTGCCGAAGTAGCGTCCCAGCGACAGGCTGCAGAAAAACGGGATGATACCGGGGTTCTTTTTTTGTCAGGTGGTGATGATGCTGTTGGCTCTCCCCTGGACCATCTCGCCGGTTACGACGGTGAGAATTTCATCTGTCATCCCGCCTATACGGCCTATGCCCTGGCCGGCCTCGATGCAACGGTACTTGGAAATCATGATTTCGATGCGGGGCTCAAGACCTTGGAAAAGGCGATTGCCCAGGATGCCTGCTTTCCTGTTTTATCTGCAAACCTCATCCATGACGGAGAACTCGACGGTTTGGTTTTCCCCGCGGCAGTGGTCGTTATCAAAGGACTCCGCATCGGTATTATCGGTCTGACGACACCGGGGCAGATACGTTCACGGGATGGATCGGAGTTTGCCATTGCCGCTCCTCTGGAATCGGTGCGTGACATGCATGCAAAGCTTGCTGGGGTGTGTGATGTAGTATTGATCCTCAGCCACATCGGCTATCGTCTCGGCTCCACCTTTGCCACGGTTAAAATCATGGGTGATTACGAGCTGGCCCAGCAACTGGAGCATAGGCAGGTGGATGCCATCATAGGTGGCCATACCCATGACCTGCTGAATATTCACGGAATGGAACCGAAGCATCTTGTACATGGGATTCCCATCCTTCAGGCAGGTTATAACGGCCTTTTCTTCGGCCGGGCAGAGATGCATATCGGTGAAACAAAAAGCCTTGTTCGTGCCGAGCTTTTTCCTACCGGGCCAAGGGACGGTAGTCCTGAATTTGATGGAGCATTTGCCACATCAAAGCCCGGAGTTTTCCTTCCCACTTTACGTCGGCCCTTATCTGCCATGCGGCTTCCGGACGACTATGATCGGCAGCGACATGAGAGCCTGCGGGACAGTTTCGAACATCCCACTGCAAATTTTATCACCGATGCTCTGGCAACAAGATTTAGGGAGCACGGCTACCGAGTGGATCTTTTTCTCATCGACGGGGCAAATATGATCACCTTTTTCCCTGCGGGAAAGGATAGCGTCAACATCATCGACGTGTATCGTCTCATGCCCTATGCCGATTCCATCGTCTATCTGACGCTGACCGGCAAGACGCTCGATCGCATTGTCCGGGAAAACGCCCTGAGGCTCGACAGGGAGGATGAGCCGCACTTGGAACGGGGATTTCTCCATTTCAGTCGTGAGCTTCGCTATCGTCTTCATCGTAAGAGCAGAACTGCAGAGGGCATCACCGTTAACGGTCGTTACTTGGATGTCTGCCTCGAAGAGTGCTTCACCATTGCCATGCCCAACTTTGCGCAGGGGCTTGCCAAGGTGTGGGAAGATACACTTCCTTTTGCGGAAAAAGAGCTTTGTAGCTTACGGGAAATGAAAAGGAGCGATTCGGGGCTCTATGTCAGAAATGAACTTGTGGCATATATCCGGGAACACGGGGTCTCTCCCGACAGCGGCTTTACGATAGACGGCCGGCTTGCCATAGACAATGGTTAAGGCATTGTCCGGCAAGCCGAACACTATACGCTACTTCGTCCCGCTGGCAAGATTTGTTTCAAGAAAGTAACGCTGACCGAAAAGGTAGAGTAGTACTACCGGAATAACCGACAGGACCGCAGCGGCCATGGTAGGCACCCAGCGCACCAGGGTCTCGTCCCGAAAGGTGACGATGGCCACAGGAAGGGTCAGCTTCAGCTTTTCCGTAATCACCACGAGGGCCCAGTAGTAATCATTCCAGTTCCTGACAAACTGAATCAAGGTAACGGAGATAATCGCCGGAAGGGCTGAAACCAGATAAACGTGATAAAGGGTCTGCAGGGAGTTGCAGCCGTCGATCTGACTCGCCTCGTCAAGCTGCCGGGGAATTTGCAGAAAAAATTGTCTGAGCATGAAAATGACATACCCCTTTGCTATGTTGGGCATCACCAACCCCCAGTACGAGTTTACCCATCCGAAAGAGGTGATAACCATGTAGGAGGGAAGCATAATTGCCTGAGGCGGAATCATCATGGTGCAAAGAACAAGAAAAAAGAGTAGCTCCCTGCCGGGAAAGGTGAAACGCGAAAGGGCGTAGGCCGCAAAGATACCAAAGACCAGCTGTAACGTGGTCAAAAGGATGGTAATAAAGGACGAGTTGAGAAACCAACGGAAATACGGGGTTTGCCGAAAGACCTCTTTATACCCCTCGATATTCCAGGTCGAAGGAAAGATGATCAGCACGCGATTGAGTACACTGCTTTGCTCTGAGAATGAAACCGTCAGCATCCAGAGAAAGGGAAAAACGACGATGCATGCGGTTAATCCGAGTACAATATGAAGAACAAGGCGTGAAAATCTTGAATGGTACATCGCGATCTCCTTTCCTATTTATAAAAGACGGTTTTCTGAAAGTGACGAACCAGTACGAACGTAGCGGCAAGCATGAAGACGAAAAGCAAAGTTGCTGCGCTGCTTGCGGTGGATGTTTCAAAGTAGCGAAAAGCCTCCCGCCAGATATAGAAAACCCACACCGTTGAGGCGTTGTTCGGTCCCCCGTTGGTGAGGATCTGCACCGTTGCAAATACCTGAAAGGAAGAGAGGGTTGTGATCACCACAACAAAAAAGCTTACCGGTGAGAGCAGCGGCAGGGTTATCGAAACCGTTTTTCTCAATGCCGATGCACCGTCGAGATCCGCCGCCTCGTAGAGCTGACCATCGATCTGTTTTAGCCCTGACATATAAAGGATCACATTATATCCGAAGGACTGCCACACTCCGATGATGATAATTGCCGGAAGTGCACTCTCTGGAGCGTTCAGCCAATTAGGGCCGGTGATTCCGAAGAGCTTAAGAAACGTGTTCAAAGGCCCGTGCATGGTATTAAAGATGGTCAAAAAGGAGAGACTTGCGGCCGAAACCGATATCACCACCGGAATAAAGAAAAAAAGCCGGTAGACAACCTTCGCGCGGCCGCTTTTCTCAACAAGCACCGCGTACAGGAATCCAAGGATGACCGAACACGGCATCTGGGTGAACACGTAGAGGAGGGTGTTTCTGATCGATAGACCAAAAATCTTCGAAGCAAACAGCGTTCGGTAATTCTTCAGGCCCACGAAGATCTTGCCTCCGGTAAGGATGTTCCAATCGTTAAAGCTTATAAAAAGAGAATAGAAAAAGGGAAAGATGAAAAAAACTGCAAAAAGCACCAAGACAGGCGCTATATAGGCATAGGGTTCCCATCGTTTATAGGTCATTGCAAATTTCCTTACATGTGGAAAAACTTCCGGCCGAACACTGGTGATCGGCCGGAGAAGTCGTCATGTGGAATCAGGGCGTCTGCTACCAGCCGAGGATTTGCATTGTTGCGTTGGCTGCGTCGTCGAGCGCCTCTTTCCCGCTTTTCTGTTCATTGAAGGCTGCAATGATATTATCCAGGAGCGTCTGGGTAATCCTGGCTCCCTGACGGGGCCAGTTGTACCAATTTACGAGATCGTCGATCATGTCGTAAGCCCTGAGGGAGTCGGGATACCTTGCCATGTAGTCGGCCATGGGCCCATCGGGGTCGGCCATTACCTTGCGGGCGGTCATGTAGCCCATCCCTTCGGTGATAGCTTTCATGGATTCCTCGTTCAAGGCAAACTTCACAAACTCCCAGGCAGCCTCCTGCTTTTCCGGGGTGGAGGGAAGGATGAAGATATTGCTTCCTCCGCCGGCAATCCTTCTCGGATTCTTCCGTTCCAGATCGTCCCACGTGGGCAGTTCCAGAACACCGAGATCGAATTGTGCATTCTCGGTAAAGCTTCGAAGGTTGCCTGTTGTGGCCACGATAATACCAAGTTTCCCGTTGATGAAGTTATCGGCAGCCTCCGATCCGGTGATGTTGGGAAAGCTTCCGTCTTTGAGCATCATGCCGAGCCAGAAATCCATGACGCGCTGACCGGCTTCTTTATTAAAAAGGACCTTTCGTGTTGACACATCCGCCATCTGGCCGCCGAAAGAATCGAGGAGGATCTGAAACTGCCAGGTATCAAAATCGAGCTGGAAACCGATGCCGTTGATTCCCGAGGCAGGGTCGGAGACCTTCTTTGCCCATTCCCTTATCTGGGCCCAGGTTTCCGGCTGTACCGGTGCATCGATGCCCTTTGCCCGAAGAAGATCGCGGTTTACGAAGATAAGGGGTGTGCTAACGGCGAAGGGCAGGGCAAACTGCTCTCCCGTTGCCGCATCCCTGCCGAGGTCGAGCATCCTCGGGATAAAGGGATCGAGATTGTACCCATCGTGGTCGATATAGTGCTGCATCGATACCGCACCAAGCTGACGCCTCATGGTTGTGCTCTCGGACAGGGACATGATGGTCACTTCGGGAAGCTGCTTGCCCACAGCCAGGGTCTGGAGCTGCTCAAGCAACCCTCCGTACCAGCCGGGAACATCCCGCTGGCTTACCACAATCCGATCCTGGGAAGCGTTGAACCGGTCGACAATGCCCTTCATTACCTCGCCACGGGCCCCGCTGAACACGTGGGTAAAGGTAATCTCGATTTTATCTGGTGTCGATCCTTCTTTGGGAGCTTCCTGATTGCCTCCGGCAAACAGAAGGCCGCCGGAGATCAGAAGCGATACAGCAGCCAACAGTATCATTCTGTTTTGTCTCATACAAAACCTCCTTTGTAGATAATGCGAGTATAGTTGTATAGACAATATGTGACAAGAAGATTTTTATCGTTTCACGATTATCTAACCATTTCCTACTGTCAGGAATATTGGTGATATATGCCCCTCAAGTCATTTTCAAATAGTCACTTAGGATTAGAATCATGGAAAAAGGTGGCCGACGGCGAAAAAGAAAGGGTTTTACCTTATAATGGGTATGATTATCACCAGGATTCCGAACACTAGTAACATTCTACCTTGCGCAGGGCATCAAGGCAGCGTAGATTTAGTATATGAATGATGTAATAGTTCGATTATTGACGGAAATCTATGGCGCCTCTCAGGCAGAGGGACTTGCCGAAGAAATCGGGACGCTTGTCGCCAAGCGGCGTAGTCACCTCATTCCCCCGGAAAACCGGGGAAGGGGAGATCTTCCTCTTGACGAAACCGATGCCTTTCTCATCACCTATGGCGACAGCTTTCGCCGGGACGGGACCGTTCCTCTCCAGGGATTGCGGGAGTTTGCCGATCGGAAACTTACCGGTATCATTTCCGGTATACACATCCTTCCTTTTTTCCCCTACTCCTCGGACGATGGCTTTTCGGTGATCGACTACGAGCAGGTCAACGGCGACTATGGTGATTGGAAGGATGTTGCGGAAATCGGCGCTTCATTCAAGCTGATGAGCGATCTGGTGCTCAACCACTGCTCTGCAAAGAGCCTGTGGTTCCGCCGTTTTCTCGAGGGCGATCCGCTCTACCGGGACTTTTTCGTTACCGCCTCGCCGGATGACGATCTCTCGATGGTGGTGCGCCCTCGCACTCATCCTCTGCTGACTCCCTTTGAGACATCGGAGGGAGTTCGTCACGTCTGGACCACCTTTTCAGCTGATCAGGTGGATCTCAACTTTGCCAATCCGGCAGTCATGCTCGAGATGATACGCATCCTCCTTTTTCATGTTGAAAAAGGGATACAGGTGATCCGTCTCGATGCCATCGCCTATCTTTGGAAGGAGATCGGCCATCCTTCGATCCATCATCCAAAAACCCATGCGGCGGTAAAACTTTTTCGTGCGGTTCTTGATGTTGCCGCTCCCTGGGTGGTTGTCCTGACGGAGACCAACGTTCCGCACGAAGAGAATATCAGCTACTTCGGCAATGGAAGCGACGAGGCCCACATGGTCTATCAGTTCCCGCTTCCTCCCCTGGTCCTGGATGCTTTTTTAGAGGAAGATGCGGGGGTACTGCGAAAGTGGGCATCGAATTTGACCGGGCTTTCGGCAAAGACCACCTTTTTCAATTTCCTGGCAAGCCACGACGGGATCGGGGTGATGCCGGCCCGGGGAATCCTTCCCCAAAATCGGATCGATCGCCTTGTGAACACCACCCTCAAACGGGGCGGGCTGATCAGCTACAAGGCCACTCCGGAAGGATCGATTCCTTATGAAATGAACATCACCTATCTCGACGCCGTTGCGGAAAAAGAGCTTCCCGACAGCGTCAGGGCACGCAAATTCCTTGCCAGCCAGTCGATCATGCTTGCCCTGCGGGGGGTCCCGGGGATCTACTACCACTCGCTTGTCGGCTCCGAAAACTGGAGAGAAGGGGTTGAGGATACAGGTCGGAATCGCACCATCAATCGGGAAAAATTGCAGCTTGATCCGCTTCTTGATGCGATCAACGAAGCGGGGTCCTTGCGGAACAGGATCTACAGCGGTTTCAGGGCGATGCTTCAGGCCCGACGCACCACATCAGCCTTTGACCCCGCCGGTCGCATGGAGATACTCCCCACAGAAGGGGCCGTTTTCGGTCTTGTACGTATCAGCCCCGATAAAAAGGAGCGGGTTGTCTGCCTTGTCAACCTTGCTCCCGTTGCCAAAGAAGCCACCTTTCCCGTAATCGTACTCGGTGGTAAGCCTGCGTCCGATTTTATCGACCTGATAGAGGATTCGAGTGTGGTTCCCCTGATAACCGGAAAAGATCTCACCTTTCAGCTTGAACCCTACGGTGTTCGCTGGATCAAACCCCGGAATTAGGCCGTCGTCCAGCAGTTTTCAGGTGCAGCCGTTTGTTCCGGTATGCTCTCTGGCCTCTTCTTCGCCGAAAAAGCCGGAGAGTAGGTTTCTAAATGTTGTCCGCAGGATGGCGTAAGAGTAGTACTTCAGCCCCAATGCGTAGTTGGTCTCCACCATCTTGTGGAGACGTTCGGGGTCTGAAAGGATTCGTTCGGTATAATCGACGGTCTTGTCGGTGATGAAGTCGTCCATTTCGATAACATCGAAGCCTTTGGGTTTGATATCGTGTCGGTAGATCGAGTAGTTGTTTACCAGAATAGGCTTTCTGAAATAGATGGTTTCAAGAAAGGCGTTGCCGAACCCCTCCTGAAGGCTCGGGTAGGTGACAAGATCGGCATGGGGATAGACATCCTGGAGGGTGTAGGTCTTCTCTCCCGAGGGCGAAATCTCCCGTTTGTCACCTATCTGATGATCAACGAAGATGGCCCTGATACCTAGAAGCTCTGCGTATTTGTGGACCCGATTCTGGTATTCGTAGCCCTCATCACCGGAAGCGTGACTGATCACCAGCACCGCCTTCCTGTGCATGCGGGCCACCAATTCGATGGCGTGCTCGATACCCTTTCTCTGAACCACCCTGGTCGGTTGGAGGACAAAAAGCTCATCATCGTCGATGCCGAAAATCTTTCGCACATCTTTATTAAAATCATCCAAGGGCTCCGTGGGAGGATGCTCGAAATCCATCACGTTGGGAATAAGGTGGCTCGAAATACCTGTTCGCAGGGCAAGCTGGTTCTGTCCCGAACTATTGATTACCACATGCTGGATCATCGGCAGATGTGGTGGATAGCAGCTGTTCAGGTAGTCCCACACGCAGTTTGTAAGAAAGCGTTTACGTTCCCAGAAAAAATCGTGGTGATGGGCAATGGTCGGAATACCGGTTTCCGCTATTACTTCGGTAATGGCCATGCCAAGGGAGATGTTGAGGGGGATTGTTAGGGTATTTTGGGGGATGATAAGATCAAGGTCAAAGCGATCGATGAACTGACGCAGCTTCGTCTTAAGGATTTCGCGGTAATGATGCAGACCTGTTGAAAGTTCCTGGGGACGTTTCCGGTTGCTAAAGCACTGTTCATAGAGTTTGATGATTTCGGGATGGTGGAAGTGCGCCTCTTCCACCAAAAACGAGCGTTCGGGGTCGGTATCGAGCTGGCCCGCCATAAAAAAGCTTTCGTGGCCCATCTCCTCAAATACCGAGGCCCATTTCTTTGTTTCAAGAGAAACCCCGTCGGTGCCGGAAATTCTGAAAGAGATGAAACCAATTCTCCGCTTTTTCATCGCATGCTCCTTGTGGCTCGTTTCTACTGTCACGAATAGTGGTGGTAAAATGGCGTAACCGCCACCAGGATTCGGAACACTATAAAGTGTTATCACTTGCCCGTTGCCGGTCAAGAGCAAAGAAGGATATAGTACTCTCATGAATACAAAAACGCGGAGCGGAGACGAGTTACTCTGGAGTGAAACAAAGCGGGAGCTGATTGCTCCCTGCCGTATTTTTGATGTAAACCGGGTGGAACGACAGGCCCCCGACGGCCGGATAGGACGCTTTTTCTTTCTCGATGCCCCCGACTGGGTCACGGTGATTCCGTTTAGCGGCAGCCTGGAGGATCTTACGGCATTGCGCGGAGATTTTCTCATGGTCGAACAATTCCGCCACGGCATCAATGCGGTGACCGTTGAGTTTCCTGCCGGGACGGTTGAAAAGGGAGAGGCGCCGAAAGCTGCGGCCTTGCGGGAGCTTTCCGAGGAGACCGGCATCAAACCGGAACGGCTGGAACCCCTTGGTTCGGTCTGCCCAAATCCCGCATTTATGAACAACCGTGTCTCTTTCTTTCTTGCCTTAGGCCTTAACCGGGTCGGCGACCAGGAGCTCGATGAGCATGAAGAGATTACCCTTCATTACCAGAAGGCAGCTGAAGTTGTCCGGCATATGGGATCGGGCCGGTATAACAACGGCATCATGCTGATAGCCCTGGCTTACCTTCGGCAGTGGTTGGATCAATAGAAATCAGGCTCTGAAGAAAGCAGGCAGGGGGAGTGTGTATGGAATATGAAACTTGATTTCTGCCTCTATGTGTATTAATATACATCTTATGAGGTGTATAGATGCGAACCAATATTGTTCTGGATGATACTCTCGTGGAGGAGGCTTTCAAATACGCCGGGAACATCCGTACAAAGAAGGATTTAATCGAGATGGCCTTGCGGGAATTCGTCCATTCCAAAAAGATGAGGAATCTTCGGGACCTGAAAGGGAAAATTGAGTTTGCAGATGGGTATGACTATAAATCCATGAGAAGCACTCATGATCTTAGTTGATACTTCTGTCCTTATCGACTATCTCAAAGGGACGGATAGCGGCCAGGCGTTGATTTTTGACAAGGTTATTCAGCATGGTATTCCATACGGCATAAACGATGTTATCTACCAGGAGGTTCTGCAGGGTGCAAAAACGATGAAGGAGTTTGGCACCCTGAAAGGGTACCTGGAAACATTGCCGTTCTATGGCCTGCAATTCGGAAAAGAGTCGTATGAGCGGGCTGCATTGATCAATGTTCAATGCAGGCGGAACGGGATAACCGTTCGGAGCACAATCGCTATGCTGATAGTGGAGACTGCGATCGAGAATAATCTCTTCCTCCTTCATAATGATGCTGATTTCGACAGAATAAGCACGGTTGTCAAAGAGCTAAAAATCTTCCGACAACTATGACCTCCCTCACCGTTGTGGCGGTAAAACAGCCCGATGAAGGGTCTCGAGGGTAAGGTTGTTCTCCAACCACCCTTCATCTGCCTGCGCCGTCTTGAAGCCTTTATTCAAATCTACGAATTCTCCGGCAGACACCAACACTCCTTGATCACCCGTGGGGGAATTGAATTGGACCAATCCTTCGGTGACGCACAGCCAATCTCGTCCTGCAGCGGGTGCATACATCCTGTAAAAATCCGTACCGCGGACCCCTGCCACAGCCGTCTTGGTACGCACCGAATAGGACGATCCGGTGATCTTTGCCGCTATCAAGCGAAGTTTGCCTGCAATAAGGGAGAATACGTTTTCGTTGTCCGCCTGATTACTACCGGCATCGTGCAGGCTGTCGATGCGGAAGGTGGTGTTGTTGTCTAGTACTATTACCGATCCGTTTGGCACAAGGACGATCTCTGCTCCGCTGTCCCGGGTCTTTACGGTAGATCCGCTTTCGAGCATTACCCCGAACGCTGCGCGAATCGGATTTCCTGCTGTATCCCAGATGGTTACCTCGCTAGGCTCTTGCATCCACACGATTTGGGCCGTAACCAGAGCGGGGGATCCGGGGGCTGCCTGGAGAGCTATGCTGGGCAGAGCCGTAAAGAGCATCAACATTGCAATCGCTGCTATGATTCCCAAAATCTGCGGTCGGGATACCGCTTGTGAGAGATGTGTCGTTTCCATAATTCATAGTATAATACTATGGTATTGGAAATTCAAACTTCACTCTTCCATCTGCTTAGCACAAACCATGTCAGCAACCATCTCTGCTCCAATTGTTGATTACGTAACTTCCCCAAATAAAGCGTCTCGCATCCTATAAATTTCCTCTGCAGGCCACACCCCTGTTCTGGCGGCTTCTCTGGATAACATCATTTCCAGTCTGTCGGTATCGTCTACAGGAATACGAACCGTGCTTGCCCCATCTACTGCATAATCAACGGCGACCATGTTTTCTACCATATAGCGAAACGAGTTATCGGACTGCAGGCTTTCTCTGCTTTGATGGGATAAGAGAGATTGTTCTGCTTCCCTGAATTGAAAGGCATATCCCAACTGGTTTAATTGCACTGCCGAACTTACGTCACCTTGTTCCAATAATGAACGGCAAGAGCTTCTATAGCTTCCTGAAGAAAAGCCTGTAATGTCTCGCCCCTTATTGCCGGTGCCAATATGTTTCCTGTGATAAACCTTTTCCTCCTGGTATGCAGGGGCGTTGTTTTCTAAGCTTCTCGCAAAAGCATTTTCCGATCTTTTAGCATACCCTCCTGATAGAACACGAAAACCAATGACATGTTCTGCCTCATGTGTTGCCCCGGTTACCTTTACGCTGTATTTCTTTGATAATCGGCGCTGTTCCTTTCTGCGACTTCTATAATCGCCCGCGGAAGGTTTCGTATTTTTTCTAAGTAAACAAGGGTTATACCTTTTCAATTGAAAGTGCCCTGATTTCATAGCAGCAAATCGAAAAATCGCTCTCAATGGCTTCTATTGTTATGTGAATGGCATTAAGCCCCAATTGCAGAAAATCGCTATAATCAATTGAAGAAAAATTTTGATACCGAAGATCAATCCTCAATACATTATTTTCACCTCCTTCCGCCTCTTCGGAATCGACATACTTTACAATGGAATTTGCAGTGTCTTCGTTAACGACAATGGTCAAGCGAACACCTGTACCCGGCTTCTTCCAGTGTTTTATCAGCAGCGCATAGTCATTGGAGGTGTCTACAACTTTGAAATATAGTGTCATGGCAAGAGACTGGCATACCTTTGTCAGATTCGCAGAAAGCACCGTTTCAGCGGCACAAAACCCGGCTCCTATATCACATTTCTCCGGATATTGTGTTGTATCTTGTATCAGTAAGGTATTTGTTTGGGAAATAGTTTTAAAGGCAATTGGTGGATTGTTCCCGTCCGACTGTTGGGGCAGGATCACAAAATTCTTAGGGATAAAGCCTATAACTGCTAGTTTATTTTCCATCCCTATGGGATCTAAAGCCAGTATCGATAGATGTATCGTCGTTTTTGATGAATCCGAACCTTTTACCTTTAGCTGGACAGGAAATTGATCCCTGTACACTGCAACCGCATTGTCTGCGAGAGCATGACTCGCTGTATAATAGAAAATGGTATTATCTATCGTTATTTCTTCGGATGTGCCGTCATCTATGCTGATCAGCCATACCGCTTTCATGACAAAATCACTTCCGAACAATGATAATTGGCTGGGAGGATACAATGAATGCGAATCATAAAGTCTTGAAGCCATACTATATGGAAGCAATATGCGTAATTGATTTGGATTCTTGTCATTATGCGTGCCATCGGTTTTATTGCATACTATGGCATCCCAGGGATATTCCTGTCCAAAGATCCACTTGGGAGAATTTGCATGGGGATCAACATATGCATAAGCCCCCCAATCTTTAATACTCATAGATGCAGAATCCGATATATCATTGCTTTTGCTCCTCGAGGCTTCCGATCCTACTGTTTGTGACTTCTCGGATGAAAATGATGATGAATGCTCTCTATTTATGCTTGCGCTGTCATTCATCTCGGTAAAACCTGCTGAGATGGATGCAGAATAACTGTTTGTTTCCGAAGTCGAAGATCCCACTGTGCTGTTCTGAGAGCTTCCGCTCGTTTCTCCGGCCGATGTGGTGTTTGTTCCTGAAGATTGTATTTGAGTGTTTACCGTTTTTGGGGAATACTCTACTACCTGAGCATCTATTCCTCCTGGGGCATCTATGGAAAAAAAAGCCTGAAAGAGAGCAGGGTAGTTCTCATATGCATTTGTTTTGTCATTTTCATCAACCTGTAAGATAGTACCGTTACTGTTGTAAAAGCTGATTCTTTGCGTGCAATGGAGCAGGAATTTTCGGCTTTTTGCTTTCTTAATCGATGCCTCTCCTGAGACTTGCACATCATCATACGAAGAAACCCGATATTCTGTGAAGAGATTGCCAATTTCAGTATCGCTTCCTTGTACGAGAATAGATGATCTGCTACATGAATACGGATCGTTTTTTCTAAACATACACGCATCCCTTTACATGAAATTCTTATCTGTTACCCTCGGAAAAATTCACTCATTCGAGGATAGCTAATTTGTTTACCGGGGGATATCTTCCTGCGCTGGTCCCGCATAGATGATGTAATGTACCACGTAGTACGGCGGCATATTGTTGTGCGGACTATCTCCTCCGCTAGGGGATGTGTTGTAAAAATAGTTGTCACTGTCTTCACCACCCGCAGTGCCCTTTTGGCCTTTATCTCCTGTAGTTCCAAACGGCCAATCTTTATACGCTTCACCAAAGCCATAATGCTGGTGCTTCGGCATTTCTTCTACCGTAAGACAGTGTTTCTCCTCCCCTCCTGAATCTCCTCCGTTATAGGTAGTGCCTGTTGTGCCAAGCGTCCCGGAGCCGATCAATGTTCTTCCGGCTAAATTGGGAGTATTCTGATTCCCTAATAAGGTTTTCAGATTGCTATATGCATCTGGTATGCTCCCTCCGTCACAGAGAAGCCAGTCTTTTGGTATATTTTGTTCGGCCAGCGCAAATGCCACAATCGTTCCCATGGGAACACCATACGTTAAGTTGATGTCTCCTACGTTTTTTTCCATTGGATCCTCCTTTGTATTGTTTCTGATAGAGGAATGATAGCTGCCCAGTGTAAACAGCGGAAGAATGCAAGGTAAACCGTATGTAAACAAAAAAGATCATTGTCATTGACAATGATGATGCGGCGAAAAATAATGATTAGCATCATGAAAAATGAAGATGTTTTCGTGTTGCTTCTTGAAGATAATCCTGCCCAATATACGCTGCTTGCCGCCTATTTGGAGAGGGAACATTACAAGGTCCTGCTTGCCAATTGTATCAAGACCTTTCATTCCCTGATGAAAGCAGAAGTTCCTGATATCATTCTTCTGGATCTTAATCTTCCCGATGGTGACGGATTACAGCTTGTTCGTGCGATACGCTTGGTGCATAAGATCCCTCTCATCATCGTGAGCTCCAGAGACAGGCTGACCGATCGTGTGACCGGTCTGGAACTGGGCGCAGATGATTATATCTGTAAGCCGTATCATCCCAGGGAGCTGGTGATCCGTATACGCAATCTGCTGGCGTATAAGCGTGAGGAGAGAAGAACCTCTTCACAAGCAATATGGATAAATGATTTTTCTTTCAACGAAGCCTTGTGTTGTTTTTTCGATAAGGGCGGAAAGGAAATAAAACTGACAGCCGGAGAGTACACTATTATGGCCGCCCTCCTTGCGGGACGAGGCAGGATCCTGAGCCGGGATCAGCTTCTGGATGTCGCTTTTCACAGAAAGGCATATCCTGCAGACAGGACCATAGATGTACTGATTTCCCGGTTGCGAAAAAAATTCCCCCTGCAACCAGAGGACCCGGAAATCATTGAGACGGTGAAGGAATTCGGGTATCGCGTAAATACCGCTGCCTTGCGATAGTTCAAAACGACTATGGATTCACTATACAAAATAGAGAAATGTACCGGAGAATTTTCCTGCCGTGAGACGGAAAAATCATTTATTGACCTCTCATGGCCTGTGCTGTCCAGACGGCTTTTTATTGCAGTATGTTTGAGCAGCCTCACCTATGTTTTTGCAAGTTGTATTCCACGCCCAGAGGTTCATCCGGAATACCGGACTCTGATGGTCCCGCTTACAAGAATGGTTGCCGGATTGCTCTTGTTCACTGCCCTTGTCGTCAGAAAAAGTCGTCGATTCTCCCTCTTCCTTCGTGTTTTGATAATCGTGGCTGAACTCTCCATAGGCGGACTTGAATCGGCGGATCAATATGTTTATCTGCTATCAATACACAAATTTTACGACGTCGGAACATCATATCTGGTATTTTATATACTGATCTTCTATATCGTTATCCCCAACAAGGTCAGCATAACCGTATGCACAAGCATCGTGATATCGATGATGTTCATCATCTCTGTCCATTCGACCGGCATTGCGACTTCTTCCGATCTGTTTACAACGTCAATCTACTTTCTCATAACCAATGCCCTCGGCTATGCAATAGTTTTAAACGCCAATGCATCAAAGCGTGAAGAGTATCATCACACGATTCAAATAAAAAAAGCGGAACAGGAAGCCCGGGATGCGAAGCTCCTGGCGGAAGAGGCGAACAAGGCAAAAGGTCGTTTTCTTGCGATGATGAACCACGAGATGTGTACCCCGCTGAATGTCATTCTGGGAGGAATCCGGATACTGGAGAATACCGGGCTTGCTGCAAAGCAAAAAAAGACGGTCGCAATTATCAGGAACTCGGGAGAACTTTTAACGGTTTTAATCCAGGATGCTCTGGACTTTACTCATATCGAGCGACATAAGCTGCAGCTGAGAAATGAGCGATTTTCGCTGAACGAATTGATGAGGGAGATTGATACACTCTATTCGTCCGTTGCAAAAGAAAAAGGGTTGAGGTTTTCTTGTTCCTGCAACTGTCTTCCTGTTGCATATGTGAAGGGCGATGCCCTGAGGCTGCGGCAGGTGCTGTGCAATCTGATCAATAATGCCGTGAAATTTACCGGTAAGGGTTCTGTTTCGTTGTGCGTTGATCTCCTGGAGAGAAAGGAATCGACGGCCCTCATCAGATTTGAGGTACAAGACACCGGTATCGGTATCGCTGCGCATCATATCGAGGATATCGTAAAGCCCTTTGTCCAGGTTGAAGATGCTTCGACAAGGGCCTACGGCGGAAACGGTCTGGGACTGGCCATCTGCAGTGAGCTGCTGCATGCCATGGGCAGCAGCCTGGAGATTAGCAGCAGAGAGGGCTCCGGCAGCCTCTTCGGCTTCACCCTTCCCCTCATCATCGACACCGCTACCGGTATGGAAGAAGAGCGGCCGGAAATCGCTGAATATAGCATACTGCTCATTGATGATACCGAGGCAAATTTGAAAATCGTCGGCGGATTGCTGAGCCTTCTCAAACAACGCGTCGTGTTCGCCCGGGGAAGCAGGCAGGGAATAGCGCAGAGCCGATGCGGTGATTTTGATGCCGTCATTATTGATCTGCACATGCCCGGACAGGACGGAATGGAGACGCTTCGGGAAATCAGGATGGCGCATCCGGAAATTCCCGCCTTCCTTATGACTGCCGACACCCGTGAGGAGGTCTTATCAGAATACCGAAGCGCCGGCTTCACCGGTTTTATTCCGAAGCCGGTGGATATATTCCAGTTGGGCAACGCCCTGAGGCTGGTGGGCTCGGATGGACAGACAACGAGCGCGACCTGGCATGCTGCGGGCCCGACCATCCAAGAGGGGGGTGACGGCCTTGAGGCTCTCTTCGATGAAGGGTTTATGGATGAATTGAAAAGGGACCTGGGGCATAAGGTGTTTATCGATGTGATACAATCCTGTGTTAAGGCATTGGAAAGCGGAGTTGATCGAATCGGGAATCCCGGAGATTGTGGTGAAATGGCGGATATTCTTCATCAGTTAAAAGGCGTTGCCGGAAACTACCGTCTGCTGCGTGTGGGGAAGGCGCTGGATGCCTATAGGGCCAGCAGGTCGGAAGCAGATTTCAGCCGGTTGGAGAAGAGCCTTGAGGAGACGATAGAAGCTCTCAAAAGGGTATCGTCTGTATCGGCATGGTATTAACCTTATACGTCAACCCCGAAACAAAGCACAGTAATTCCCCTAAAAGCTAATGTTTATGACTTTGAATATTTGGGCACTTGCCTGCAAAACTGCCGAGATTCCCAAAATTCCCGCAGCTAAATGTGGAAGTATACCCAATGTACATCCGACTCTTTGCTATTGTGTGTTACTAAAACTCCATCATGTTCTAAAACGGTTGATGCTATCAATAGATCATTTGGCCCAATAATCTTTCCCGATTTTTCAAGTTCTGATCGAATCTTTGCATATGTTTTTGTCGCATTATCATCAAATCTCGTTCTGCATCATTGGAAAAATCTTCGATTTTGACTAGGGTGAAACTATCATCATCAATAGACCCATAGAGATTTTCATAATTTTCTGGCCATGCATTAAACATCGATTCATTCAATTTCTTAACAACATACTTAGAAATGGAAAGATGCTCTAATTTCGCGGCCGTTTCGATTTTTTGCAGCGTGGTTTTATCAATATAAAGTGATAGTTGAGGCATATAAAGCTCCTTAAATTATATAATATACTTGTTTTATGATAAAATTAATATTTATTGGGACAATGATCGTGAAAAACTGCCCGCTATGTGTATACATACATTAAAGACTTTCTCTTCCTGTAGACATAAAATCATCAGAGAATTTGTTGATACCTTCAACAAATAGTTCCCAAATTTTTTCATGTGGAAATAATAAGACAGCATCACCGTGTTTTTGGATATACACTTCATTTCCTTTAACCTGATACTCTTTGGGTAAACGTACTGCTTGATATCTGCCATTCTGAAAAATTTTTGCTGTTTGCATCGGCAACGTCGCATATTCGCGGAATGTAGGTAGGTATACAAAGTTTGAATCTTGCTTCATCAAGCTACCTTCTGTTTGGGGATATAGATATTACGGTATAATTCTTTTCTCTGTAGTACATAATGACATTATTAGAAAACAGAAAAACTATATTGACAAAAAGAAAGATAACTGATAACATCGTTATCGATAACAATGTTATCAGTTATAGGAGCTTTGTAATGTCATCAAGAGATACAAGCTTGGATCTTAAAATCATCCAAAGTGCAAAGAAAGAATTTCTGGAAAAAGGCTTTATATTCTCTTCCCTTAGAAAAATTTGCCGAAATGCCGGCGTAACCACCGGAGCAGTTTATAAACGATACGATGGAAAAGAAGTATTATTTGCTAATGTTGTGAAACCCGCACTCAATATTTTTGAAAGCATACTGAATGGAACCCTTGAATTGAACAAGGAGAGAACAGAGACAAATGCCTCACATAAGGACCGTATTGATTATTTCGATAAAGCAAAAAATTGGATTGAAGAAATATATTTCGAGAGAGCAAGACAGTGGATTAAGGAGATATATAAAGAACAGGATGCTGTAAAAATATTGCTCACAAAAGCTGATGGAACGGCCTATTCTAATTTTGTGCACGATTTCATAGAACAAAGCATGAAAGGCGTCTACCTGCTTATGACAGATTTGGAAAATAGAGGATTGTGTAAAATAAAACTATCCAAGAATGAATTCCATGTTCTTTTTATTACTCATTGGACACCCTTTTTCGAAATGTTCATAAACGATTTTACAGTTGATGAAGCGATTGCCTTTCTACCAAAAATAACTGATTTCTTAGGATGGGATAAATTTATTGAATATTAGTTGTAAAGGAATATAAAAAAAGGGAGGTAGAGCGACAGAACACCATTCTCATTCAAATAGTGAAGTGAGAATAAAGATCTTTCACTTTGGAACCAAAGAAGAGTTTTTTCATTACACGTGAATTATGTGATCACAAAGGGTTTTACGTATTTATAAAAAACGGAAATAAAAATTAAGAATTCTATCATAAGCCGAAAAAATAAACGGTACAAAATCTCGACAGAAAAAATGTCTGGATAAAATATACTATTTCGGAGGCAAAACCGTGAAGAAGCTTTTATTAACCATGAGTGCAGTAACAGGAATACTGCTTTCTGCAGGCTGCCCCCTTCCAACCCATCGGGGGGATACAAGTGGTGACGTCACTCCACAACGCTATGCCATAACAGTCAATTCCACTGGAGAAGTCAATGGCGAAAAGGTAACAGCAAGCGTATCCGAAGCTACGGAAGGGACAATAGTAACGCTATCAGCAACATTGGACAGTAGTACTCGGAAAGTAAGCTTTAGTACTTCAGAATCGGGAATTACCCCCCCATACAATTTTTACTACAAATTGCAAAACGACGTTTATCATGCCGGCAAAATCTCTAGCAATTACGGCAACCTTTGCTGATAAGCCCTCTGCTGCAACTCCCGATAATCGTACTGCTAATACTGTCTCTTTTTATATGCACTATGTTCATTCGGGAACCTTTACCATGGGTGAAGATGTAACGACTCCCGCACCGGAAATAACTCTGACCAAAGACTTCTGGATGGGGGAGACCGAGGTAACCCAAGGCTTATGGGAGGCTGTTTGGGGGCTAACCTGGCCTGAAACAGCCCCTACAGGAGTTCCTGGTGACGGGGATAGTTACCCTGCCTACAATGTAAACTGGTATGATGCTGTGGCGTTCTGTAATCTTCTCACCCAAGCCGATGACAGTATAGCTAATACTGAGCAGATCTATTATTCCGATGCTGATAAAAAAACGGTCTATACCAAAGACAATGCGAAAAATAATGACGCTGTGTATGTGGACTGGAGTAAAACAGGCTACCGCTTACCCACCGAAGCGGAATGGGAATACACCGCCCGCTATAAAGATGCAGATAATTCTGTCTGGAACGGCGGAGATCATGTTAGCGGAGGACCGGAATATACGAATCCTGAAATTGAGAAATACGGCTGGTTCAATGGGAATTCTCATGGAAAATGTTATGAGGTGAAACGCTTAACTGCAAATGACCTTGGATTATATGACATGAGCGGAAATGTAAATGAATGGTGTTATGACTGGATCGCTTCCTATAAACCGATTTCTCAAAGTGATCCAGTAGGGCCGGAAAACGGCACTCGCCGTATACTTCGTGGCGGTAGTTGGAGTTTTGGAGAAGAGTATATGCGTGTAGGTAACAGATACAATTATACACCTTCTGACCGTTACAGTACCTTTGGCTTCCGCCTTTGCAGGACTGCGTATTGATGAGTCAATCCGCATAAAATTTGATCATGTCCAAAAAGGTTCGCATTTTGACTGTCGCCACCGGAGGTAAATTGCAGGAAAACACCGGAGGTAAATTGCAGACTCCGGCTTGAAAAAAGGGCAGTACTGCCTTGTAATGGTTGTAGCCAAACAATCATGAAAACAAGGAGTACGCCCTACAATGCTGGAGTTACTGATGCATGAAGCACAGATGTTGAAACGACAGGGCAAGAAGATCAGAGAAATCGCTGAATC